>JAISDG010000103.1 GCA_031265015.1 Spirochaetaceae bacterium
GCCCGGTCCTGGGGAGCGTACCGGTAGTAGCCGCTCATGAGCCAGGCCTTGCCGGCAATTTGGGTGGAATGGCGGCGGGTAAAAAACGATTTATAATCGATGATCCGGCCTACAAAACCGGCAAGGCCGAAAATCGATGATTCTTCCATGGAGGCGATCCATGGAGGCGCCGCCCTTTCCGCAGTCCCGGCAATAACTTCATCCTTAAGGGAACAGATCATGGGCCAGTCCAGGATATCCAGCATTGCTTCGGCGGCTTTTGTTCCGTACCGGGTCCCGGTATTTTCCGCAACCAGGGCCCTGACAAACGAAAGACCCTCCGGTTCCAGCCGCTGTAAATGATGGGTCACATCCAAGGAATCGGCAATGGAAATCAGCTCCGCTCCCAGGGGTATCTGGCCGCTCCGTTTTCCGAAGGGGCCCGAACCGTCGGCCCATTCATGGTGGTACAGGATAAAATCCTTTACATCGGCCCTGAAGTGAAGCTCATCCATGTTCTGCTGGCCGTACTCGCAGTGCTTTTTCATCGCCGGGTCGTGGTAATTGCCCATCCGTTCGGCAAAAATATATTCGGTAAGGGCGTTGTCATGGAGCAGGGCGGAAACCGCCAGTCCCGAGACTTCCGCGTCGTCCATCCCAAGGGCTTTTCCCATGGCCCCGCAGAGAACGGAAATGCGCTTGCCATGATTGGTACTGGCGCCCAGCAGTTCGCCTTCCACAATATCCAGGGCCGTTCCCACCGCCCGGATAAGACTGTCCATCCGTATGGTCATAGGTTTCCTTCCGCGTTCCCGGCGGGGGCTGTCCCGTCCGGCCTATGAACGGTAGCTGCCATAATCCCCCACCAGGAGATGAAGGGGCCTTTCGTCTTCCTCAATGCCGGGGAAGCGCCCCCGTTCTTCCAGAAAAAAATTATCCGTGTGGTCGTCGTTGACCATGGACACTTCTCCTAAAAGCAGGGTTGCGTCGTCGCACCAGAACTGGTGAAACACCCCCTGAAGAAGGGTAATGCTTTCTCCCGGTTCCAGGCTTATCACGGTTCCCGCCGGAACCGTATAATTCCGGCCGTCCACCGACAGGGGGACCGGGGATTTTTCATCCAGCGTCCGGGGTCCCAAAGAACGGTACAGCTTGATGTTGAGCTTTCCCCTGCCGCCCCGGTTGATGATGTCTTCCATCTTTGCCTGGTGATAGTGGTAGGGGGTAATTTGGCCCGGCGCTACGATAAGGAGCTTTTCCGCGTAGGGTTTTGCGTAGGCCGCATTATGAAGATTGCCGTTGCGGATGGTAAAAAGAAAAAGGCCGATCCTGCCGTAATCGCCGCTCCCAAAATCCGTCAGATCCCAGCCCAGCTGGTTATCCCGAATCTCGTCGTATTCCGCCCCGCTGTTTTTCCAGTCTTCCGGACTCCAGTACGCAAAGGGAGGAAGGGCAAACCGCATTTCGGCAATAAATTCCTTTGCTTCCCGGATCCGCTCATTAATAACCGAACGTTTCATTGTATGCCTCCTGAACTTATATTCCGTGAGCCGCTGCAAAGCAACCGTTTTTGCAAAAAAGGCCCTTATTAAAGAAGTTTCCAACTTCCGGTATGGATATGTCAATCATACGCGTACCCGGGTTCCGTTTTTTCGCGGATCCGCCGCCATAAGCTGATAAAGGGATCGATTTCCGCCCGTACCCGCTTGAGAAAGGCGATGTCCGTTCCCGGCGGCCGCCTGCCTTCGGCGCCGGCACAGTCGGGGAAGTGGGCCCAGAGGTAATCGGCATTATCCAGCAGGGTTTCAAGCCCCGCCCGGGCCGGCTCCTTCCCGGTCAGTACGGCCCGCAGTTCTTCCAGCAGGGCACTTTCGCCGTCAATAAAGGCCCTTAACCGCTCCGTTATGGTTCCCGCCGGTCCGTCCGAATTTTCCGGTCCCCCCGGGCTGTTTTCCGGACCTTCCGGGTCCGGGCCTTCAGCCAGCAGTCCGGCGGCGTCCTCCACCGTAAGGGTAGCAAGCCCCAGGGATAAGCCGCTTCCTTCAATGTCCCTGACCCGCGGGTCCGCGGAAAATTCCCGCTCAAACAGGTCCCGGTAGGTCCGCATGGCGGGATCGCTTTTAACGGGAATGCCGGATTTTGAAACCGTGTTGAACACTCCCTGACGGATCAGGGCGGGATTAAAAAGGCCGGTAAAGCGGTTCTGCGCCGCCAGCATCGCCAGATGGGCGGGGCTGGACCGGGCATGGGTATGATCGGGGGTAAATGAAAAATCGATTCCCGCGGTAATGACCGGACCGGAGCTTAAACGCCGGGCCAGCTCCACCGCGGTGAGCCCCACCGAACCCAGGGGGGGCAGGACCGGGGGAAGCAGATCCGCCGCCCGCAAGCGTCCGAAGATCCGCAGCCTTGTCCAGGGGGTGAAAAAAAAGAAAACCGGCCCCCCTAGAATTTCCGCCGTGGAGGGGTAGGCCGACAGGTCCAGAGCCGCGGGAAAACGGCTGTCCCGCAGGCCGATAAAATCCCGCTGGTTCCAGAACTGGCTTTCCAGGATCACCGTCAAATCGGGAACCACCTGCCGTTCCCGCAAAACGGAAAGGCAGGTATCCACGCAGACCAGCGCAAAACGGCCCCGCCGGTCCCCTTCAAAAAGGCCCCTGCGCCGCAGCCCTTCCAGCGCCATATCCAGGGAAGGGCCGGCTCCCGTGACCAGGACAGGCCGGGAACCGAATGACAGGGGCCGGGAACGGTGGAGCAGCGCCAGATTACGAAGGGCATTACCGATAAAACGGCGGCCCAGCCTGACCAGGGTCATGGCGTTTCCCCATTCCAGGGCTATGTCTTTCTGAAGGGATGCCGCCAGCCTTTCATAAACGGAACCGTTCAGCTGCCATCCCCCGGAGAGCCGGACCACCTGGAGCCGCCGGAAAACCCGGGCCCCCCATTTTTTCCGTACAAAGCCGCAGAGTTCCGCGCTGCCGGTAATACCGGTAAGGGCAAACCGGGGATGGGAAAGAAGCTTTTCATCTATCGATGATTGGGCCAGGTTCAGCAGGGCGGCTTCGGTTTCCACGCAGAGGACCGCCGAATCGCCGCTGGACCGGGAAAGGAGGACGTCCAGCCCGTAACCCAGGAGGGGCGAAGGGCAAAAATACAAGGTACGGTCCGGCTTGAGGGCTTCCGCCGCGGCCCGTTCGGCCCGGGCAGCGGGATCCCCGGCGGAAAGAAGGGTTTTGTTTTTGTACGTGACGGAACAGCCCCGGCGGGCCGGTTTTATTTCCGGAATACCCTCCGGCGGAACGGTACCCGCCGGCCCTCCGGCGGAACAAACCGGAGAAAATCTCCGGGAGTCCTCATTCATTGAGATACATCTTCATCTGGATGAATCAATGGTTTCCTGATACATGGTCGAAAAAAAGGTCTGGATGAAGTTATCTTCAAATTTGGGACTGGCGGCAAAGCTGTAATTTAAATCCGCATCCAGGGCATTGTACATCATCCACCCCGTGCCGTACCACTCCGCCATCGAATTTTGGGTCGCCTCATCCGCGGGAGTTTCCCCGGTAACGGTTAGAACCACAATGGAAGTCCCCAGGGTAAAGGGAGTGGAAGGGGTATTAAGGGAAAGAGAAAAGGCAATGCGCCAGAAATTATCGCTGGAAACCGCCTGTTCAACTTCGGCGTTTCCCTGTACGGCAAGGGACCGAAACAGCCCCACATTTCCGTAATTGAGGCTTACCGGTCCCAGCTCCAGGAACAGGAACCGGATGCCGGCGGAATCACCGGGAACAAGGACGGATTTGGAAAATGCCGGATTCGTCATGTAGTTCCGGATTTTATCTTTATTTTCGTCCAGGGACAGATCCGCGGTAAAGGGAGTTTCTTCGGCCCTGAAAAAAGCCCAGCCGCCGGAAACCTGTACCACGGGACTTAGTTCCCCCTGCCTTAAGGACAGCAGCGTATTCCGGTCCGTTTCTTCAACAACCACGGAGGACAGTTCATAGACCATGCGCCGGCCCATATCGCCGCCCTGACCGCGGTCCTCGTCAATGGAGTTTTCCGCCGCGGCCGCAAAAGAAATTCCGTTCCGCTGCACCTCGCTCCTGAGCTGTTCGGCCGCGTCTTTTTCCGCCAGCGTGATCCGTGAAAGACGGAAGATTCTGAACAAAGCGGGATCCGCCGCCGTAACGAGGCTTTCCAGATAGGCGGACAGGGACAGGTTTTGAGAGAGAGCCTGGGCGCTCAGCGTCTCCACTCTGGCAAGCAGCCAGTTTTCGATCCGCCCCCCTTCAAAGCGGTTCATGTACGAACGGATCTTTTCCAGATTTTCCGGTATGGTCAGGTCCGGCGCATAGGGAGTTTCTTCGGCCCTGAAAAAAGCCCAGCTGTTGTCGGGGGCCTTCACAACGGAACTGAGCTCCCCCGGCTTGAGGGCAAAGAGAACTTCCCTGTCCGATTCTTCGGCCAGTTCGGTAAACACTTCATAGGCCATCCGCAGGCCCATGTCGCCCCCCCGGTCTTTGTAAACATCGGCGGACTGGTTCCTCGCGGCGTCCTCAAAGGTAAAGCGTCCGCCCTTGACCGAATCAAGAAGCTGCCGGGCTTCCCTTTCGGCGGCCAGGGTTATTTTGGACAGGTGAACGGTTTTAAAGAGATCGGGATTCGCGGAGGCAAAGGAGGCCAGCTCCGAATCGGGATAGGAAGACCGGGAAAAGGAAACCAGATCAAAGGACCGCTCGGGGAAAGCCATATTGCCGATAAAAGCTTTTTCAGCGGAAGAAACCCTTAGCCCCGCCACATCGTTAACGTACTTTCCGGTAATGTAGTTTTCTTCCGTCGTACGCCAGATGGCAAGCCGTTCGTTCCTGTTAACCCGGTTGTACTTTGTAGAGGAAAAACGGCCGTCTTCCTGAAAATTCGGAAGTTCCGCCACCCGGCGGTCAATTTCTTTGGGGGGCGCCCGGTACCCGGCGGTTTTCATTTCATCCAGCATACCTGTCTGGATTACGGTTCTGATAAAGGCCTGATACCAAAGATTAAAGGCATTGTTTGAATCAGCGGAATAACCGCTTTGCGGCTGGAACTGCTCTGCCGCGGCCGCTTCCTGCAGGGCCCTGTAGAAATAATTGCCATACATATACGAAATGGGCGTTCCGTTGTAATAGCCGAAAACCCGGCTCTGGTCCTGCCCCTCGCCGCCGACATTCGGAACCGCGGGCACAAACACAAAGGCCACAACAACGATGAGCAGGACCAGGATAGTCCCGCCGAAAAGGAAAGGATGGGTTTTTAAACGGTAAAATACCCCGGAAAGCCCCGACTCTTCTTCAGCTTTGGGCTTTTTTGTCTTGGAAGCCATGAATACCCTCTCTGTTCAAGCGTGGGGAAAGTATACCTGAAAAAAGGCGGGGATGTCTATGGGCCTTGACACGGTTATATACCAACCTTTATGGTAACTGGTATACTGTTAACCACAGCATAAAACCGGGCCCATAGCTCAGTTGGTTAGAGCTGCGGACTCATAATCCGTAGGTCCCTGGTTCAAGTCCAGGTGGGCCCAACCGTAATTTTTTTTCGGTTTTTAGGATCGATTAAAACCGGAATAAGCTTTATCCGGAAGCGTTTTCCACGATCCAAAGGCCATTAAGATACCCGGCCGTTTTGCCGTTAATGAAGGTGATGAAGAAAAAATTGTTAGGAGGGCCCAATGGCTGCAAAATTTGTTGTGTACTTTGACAGGTCAAAAAAGTTCCGTTTCCGGCTTTTAGCCAGCAACGGAGGAATTATCGCTTCCGGCGAGGCGTACGAATCCAAGGCTGCCTGCCTTAACGGCATTAAGTCTATCCAGAAGAATGCCCCCGGCGCGGCAGTCGTGGATGAAACCGTCAAAAAAGAAGAGAAAACGCCCGCCAAAAAGCCTGCGGCAAAAAAGGCCGCGGCCGGAAAAACGCCGAAGAAACCCCTGCTCAAGAAATAACCGGGTAAAAACCCCGCCCCGGCGGGGTTTTCGGTTCAGCCTTCAAAAGATTCCCGGCGGATCTTGCATGATGTTTTCAATCGGGGTAAAATATATTCCATGGACATCACTTACGCAAAAACCGCCCTGCTTGAAGTTGATATCCAAAACGACTTCTGTCCCGCGTATACGGGCAGGGACGGCCGGGAACATCCGGCCGGGGCGCTGTCGGTAAAAGGTGGTAATGACATTGTCGCCCCCCTTAACAGCTTCGCCCGGAAGCTTCATAAGCGGGGCGGACGCGTTCTGGCAACCCAGGACTGGCATCCCTCCAATCATGTTTCCTTTGCATCTTCCCATAAAAACCAAAAAATCGGCGCTACGATCCTGATACCGGTGCCGGACGAAACGGCGCAACTGTTTACCCGGCAGTTTCCCCAGTTAACAGCCGATCCCATTCCCGGGGCGATACAACAGCTCCTCTGGCCGGTACACTGCCTGCAGAATACCGGGGGGGCCGCGTTTCACGACGAGCTGGATATCACCCTGATTGACTTTGTATTCCGCAAGGGTTTCCGGAAAAATATTGATTCCTATTCGGCTTTTTTTGAAAACGACCGCTGTACCTCTACGGATCTGTACGCGTACCTGAAGGAACAGAATATCGACGCCCTGTTTATCGGGGGACTTGCCACGGATTACTGTGTTTTTTATACCGTCATCGACGCTCTCCGGCTGGGATTCAAAACGTTTGTCGTATCCGATGTCTGCGCGGGAATAGACATACCTCCCGGTTTTCTGGCAAGAACCGTTGACGCGATGAAAAAAAAAGGCGCGGAGTTTATAAATTCCACAGATATTGCTTGATTTGGATAGGATTGTTATAAAGGACATTGCATGAACGCCGGTCCTTCAGCCCTGTTTACCGATTTTTACTCCCTCACCATGGCCCAGGGGTACTGGAAAAACCGGATGAACAACCGGGCGGTATTTGAAATGTTTTTCCGCCGGCAGCCCTTCGGCGGGGGCTTTTCGGTTTTTGCGGGCCTGGCTACCCTGGTGGAACAGCTTAAGGGCTTTTCCTTTTCCGGGGAAGACCTGGCCTATCTGGACTCCCTTCATTTTTTTGAAGACCCGTTCCTGGATTACCTTAAAAGCTTCCGCTTTTCCGGCAGCCTCTGGGCGATGGATGAGGGAACGATTGTCTTTCCCCAGGAACCGCTTATCCGGGTCGACTCGAATCTTATAGAATCCCAGATTATCGAAGGGCTTGTCCTTAACACCATTAACTTTCAAAGCCTTATCGCCACCAAGACCGCCCGGGTATACCTGGCATCGGGCAGGGGGTCGATCATGGAATTCGGCCTTCGGCGGGCCCAGGGTACGGACGGCGCGATGTCCGCTTCCAGGGCGGCTTTTATCGGGGGGGCCGCCGGAACCAGCAATGTCCTGGCGGGAAAAGCCTGGGGCATACCGGTCCTGGGCACCATGGCCCACTCCTGGGTTATGTCCTTTCCCGGCGAGGAAGAAGCTTTCAGGGCCTATGCCCGGCTTTATCCGGATAAAACGATCTTTCTTATCGATACCTACGATACCCTTAAAAGCGGCGTTCCGAACGCCCTGAAAGCGGGCCGGGAACTGGCGGCGGCGGGGAAAAATTTCGGGGTCAGGCTGGATTCGGGGGACATGCATTACCTTTCGGTGGAGGTTCGGAAGATTCTGGACGCCGCGGGTTTTCCCAAAGCCACCATTACCGTATCCAACGATCTGGACGAACATATCGTGGATACCCTGACCAAGGCGGGGGCGCCGATCGACACCTGGGGCGTGGGTACCCAAATGGTTACCGGAGGCAGCGAAGCTTCCTTTACGGGGGTTTACAAACTGGCAGCCAAGGACGAAGGCGGCGGTGTTCTTGCCCCCACGATGAAATTTTCCGACAACCCCGAAAAAACCACCAATCCCGGAGTTAAACAGGTATGGCGGCTCCGGGATGAACAGGGCTGGACCCTGGCGGATATTATGAGCCTGGACGATTCGGAATCCCCCCCGCCGGGGGAAGCTCCCGACATACTGGAAAAGGGCAAACGCTACGCTTTCTGGCACCCCCAGGCGGATTACCGTCATTTTCACCACGTTATAGAGGGAAACGCCGAAGCCCTGCTGAAAAAAAAGCTGGACCACGGCTGTTCCCCGGAATCCCCTTCCCTCTCCGCCATCCAGCAAAAGGTTAAAGACGGGCTGGACAGTTTTGATCAGAGCTACAAGCGCATCCTCAATCCCCATATTTACAAAGTGTCGGTTACCGAACGGCTGCGGACCCTCAAGCTGAAATTGATAAAAAGTTACCTTGGGGAGCTTTGATGAGCCGCCGGACAGACCTCTATGCTCTCATGGAAAGCCTTCCCGGGAATGATCCGGCCTGGAATCTTCTGGACGCGTTTGACGCGGTAACCAACGGCATGGAAAACCCGGAGGCGATGAAAAAAGCCGAAAAGCTGTCCAGCCCCGAACTGGAACCCTGGAAATTCCTGGTTAAGGCCATAGCCTTTCTCTACGGGGGGAAGGCCGAACAGTGCCGGAAGGCGGCGGAAGCCATGCCCGGGGACAGTCCTCCGGGAAAGCTTAAGCCTGTTTTCCGGGCATGGCTTATACGGCGGCAGGGCGGGACCGGAACGGACCAGGCGCTGTTTGAGACGCTGACGGGGTGCTGCAACCCGGTGATGGAACTGTACCGCCGGCTTATCATCGAACCCCATCCCCTGTGCCTGACGGCAGAACAGGCGGAGGAGGCCCTGCGGCAGGGTATGGAAGAACAGTTTTCCGGCCTGGCGGGACGGGTTCTTCTGGCCTTAAAGGAACAATCCCCCTTTCTGGCCCTTCGCTACGGGGTATACTGCCTTAATCTGGTTAACGACTCCGGCTGCGAAGGAAGCGGCTTTTTTCCCCTGACCCGTAAATGCCTGGGAGAGGCCGACGCGTTCTGCGCCCTGGGCCTGGCCCTGGCGGGCCGGGACAACGAAGCCGCGGCCGCGGCCCTGGGGAACGCCCTTAAAAACGCCTTCCCCGCCGGGACCGGGGAAAAGGCCTTTTTGGACGGCACGAACGCCGGGGCCCTGGAACGGCTGGCAAAACTCTTCGGTTCCTCCGGCGGCCGGCGGAGGGGCCGGCGGAAAATCGAACGGCTCCAGCCCGATTTGTTCCCCGCCGTTTCCACGGGCGAGGAAGAAGAACCCGGAGCAAACAGGGAAAAAATAACCGCGGCGGTCAGGGCGTACCTCTGTGAAAAAGACGCCGCGCTGCTGGAAACGGTACTTCGGGTTCCCCTGTCTTTTGAGGAACTGGCCCGGGAGCTTCCCCCCGCGGTCCGTTATCTGGGACCGGGCATCTGGATAAAGGCTATTAAGGATGCTTCCGGCCCGGTATAATGCAATAAACGGGGTTTCAAATCCAGGATGACTAAGGAGCGGTTATGAGCGAATCCGGTACCATAGAAATACGTTTTTCCCATACGGGGAAAGGCGGCGCCGAAGAGGGCAAGGCGGTAACCTGCCCCTTCGGCATACCGGTGGACAGTTTTCTTGAAAGTTTCGGCGAAGTGGACGGGGGCCTGGCCGCGGTGTATGTCAACAACGAAATCCTGCCCCTTTCAACCAGGCTCGAAATCAACTGTACCCTTACGCCCATTTCCCTGGCCTGCCACGACGGCGTGGTAATCTACCGCCGTTCCCTGGCGTTTCTCCTGGCCATCGCCGCCCGGGACCTTTTTCCCAGCCGCCGGCTTACCGTGGGCCATTCCCTGGGGCACTCGTACTACTATACCTTTGCCAATGGGAAAAAACCCGGCGGCACGGAAATCAAAGCCCTGGAACGGGAAATGCGGGCCATGGCGGCGGATAACCTCCCCATCAGCTGCGGCTATATGGCCTACGGGGAAGCCCTGACCCTGTTTGAGCAAAACCACCAGGAAGACACCCTTTTGCTCTTTGAGCAGCGCAGCGAATCCAAGGTCCGGGTTAACCGGTGCAGGGATTTCGCGGATCTGTACGTGGAACCTCTGGTAAACCGCACGGGGGTGCTGGACGCCTTTGAGCTGATGGAATACGGCGACGGCCTGCTCCTCCGGTTTCCCGCCACGGGCCAGGGAAAAACCATCGAACGCTTTGAAGACAGCCCCAGCCTTTTTTCCGTATACCAGGAATACAAAAAGTGGGGCAATATCCTGGGAGTCCGGGCCGTGGGCCAGCTGAACCGGCTGGTATCGGAACGGAAGGTAAAGGAGTACATCCGCATTGCCGAATCCTTCCAGGCAAAAAAGATGGCGGAAATCGCGGACCGCATTTATGAACGGCGGAATGACGTGCGGATAATTCTTATCGCCGGCCCCTCCAGTTCGGGCAAAACCACCACCGCCAAGTGGCTTTCCATCCAGCTCCAGGTTATGGGAATGTCCCCCATTTCCGTCAGCCTGGACGATTATTACCGCAATCCCGGTGACGCTCCCAAAGACGAACAGGGCCGGCCCGATCTGGAATGTCTGGAAGCCCTGGACGTACCCTACCTGAACCGGCAGCTGGTAGGGCTTCTGGAAGGAAAAGAGGTGGATATTCCCGTCTTTGATTTTAAAACGGGAACCCGTAAAACCCGGGGCAGGCCAATCAAACTTGACAGCCGTTCGGTTTTAATTATGGAGGGAATCCACGGCCTTAATGACGCGTGCACCCCCCAGGTGGAGCGGAAGAAAAAGTTTAAGCTCTACGTTTCGGCCCTGACCCAGATCAACCTGGACGATCATAACCGTATCCCCACCAGCGAGAACCGGCTGCTCCGCCGCATGGTCCGGGACAACCAGTTCAGGGGCACCGGGGCGGCCAAAACCATACAGATGTGGCCCAGCGTCCAGGCCGGAGAGCGGAAACATATCTTCCCCTTCCAGGACGGCGCCGATATGGCCTTCAATTCCGCGCTGGACTACGAACTGGCGGTTCTTAAATTTTACGCCGATCCCCTGCTGCGTTCGGTAAAGCCCACCATGCCCGAATATGCCGAAGCCCGGCGGATCCTTTCGTTCCTGGAAAACTTTGCCCCCATACCGCCCCAGTATGTGTCCGGCACCAGCATCCTTAGGGAATTTATCGGGGACAGCGAGTTTAAGTATTAGAGACTAACCAGGGGATATAAGGGGAAGTATTTTCGGGTAATTTGACACTATTGAAATAGTGGATAAAAGATAATAAAATTACCGGCACCAGGGACTAATGAGAAGGAAACCCTATGCCGGCTAAAATTTACAAGATAAGCTTAACAAAAGATGAAAAAAGGACGCTCATTGACGTACTCAATAAAGAAGAACAAAAAATCAAAAAATGGAAAAGGGCGCAGGCCTTGCTGCTGGCCCATGAAAATTATACCGACGAGGCTATAGCGGAACGGACCGGTATGTCCCGCCGCGGTCTTGAACAGCTGCGGCATCGTTTTGTTGAAGAGGGATTTAAAAACACCCTGGAGGGCAAAGGAAAAGGACACCGGCCCCGCTCACTCCAGGGTAAGGACGAAGCGCGCCTTATCTCGCTGGCATACGGCCCAAAACCGGAGGGAAAAACACGCTGGTCGCTGCGCCTGCTTGCGGAGAAATGGGCTGCCCTGACAGAACCAGATACGAAAACGGTATCCAGAGAAACGATTCGCAGGACGTTAAAAAGACAAGCCGCAAACGGACCACATCAGGCCAAGGGGTATCCGGAAGATTAAAAACGTACCAACTTTTTAAAGTACATAATAGTTTCCTTTAATCCATCTTGCAGTGAGACCCTGGGTTCCCAGGAGAGTTCCTTTTTTACAAGGGTAATGTCAGGTTTCCTCTGCATCGGATCATCCTGCGGTAATGGCTGATATTGAATTTTTGATTTACTGTCAGTTAAGGCGATAATCTGTTCCGCAAGTTCTTTGATTGTGAATTCCTCTGGGTTTCCAATATTTACCGGCCCTGTAAAATCAGATCGAGACTGCATCATCAAAAAAAGCGCCTGTATAAGATCTTCAACATAACAAAATGATCGCGTCTGATTTCCATCGCCATATATCGTAATGTCTTCATTTTTAAGCGCCTGCATTATAAAATTACTTACTACCCTGCCGTCATTCGGATGCATCCGGGGTCCGTAGGTATTGAATATACGGACAACCTTTATTTCTACGTTGTGTTGTCTGTGATAATCAAAGAACAAAGTTTCGGCACATCGCTTTCCCTCGTCATAACAAGAACGGATGCCAATTGGGTTTACGTTACCCCAGTATGATTCTATTTGCGGGTGAATCGATGGGTTACCATAAACTTCGCTGGTAGAGGCTTGCAAAATTTTCGCCCGCGTACGTTTTGCAAGTCCGAGCATATTAATTGCTCCATGAACACTGGTTTTTGTCGTCTGTACGGGATCATATTGATAATGCGGAGGACTTGCGGGACAAGCTAAGTTATATATTTGGTCAACCTCTATATAATAAGGGAGCGTAACATCATGCCGCAGTATTTCAAAATACGAGCTGTTAACAAGGTGTCCAATATTGCGTTTCTGTCCCGTGAAGAAATTATCCATGCATATTACATCAAAATTTTCCTTGAGTAATCTATCGCACAGATGACTGCCCAGGAACCCTGCCCCGCCGGTTACCAGGACACGGGTATTGAGCGGGTAGATGTGATTTTTAGCCATATG
>JAISDG010000136.1 GCA_031265015.1 Spirochaetaceae bacterium
CCGCGATCCCCGCACAGGGCAAAGGCCTTCTCAAAAACCGGGGAATCCGGGGGAAGAGCGCCTTTAAAGTCAAGATCTTTCAGGATAAAGGACATGAACGCCCGGGAAAAACCCAGGGAAGCGGCCAGGGAAACATAGTTTTCCAGTTCCGGGAGAGAGGTAAATTCGGGATACACGCTGATTCCAAGTTCCCTGGTTTCCCCGGTATTGTTCACCACGTTCATGTTTCTATCCTGCGGGGAATCCGGCCGGGACTCTTTGCCAGATAATCCAGCAGCGGTTTGTGGGCGGCGATAAATTCGTCCATCATCGTTTTTGCGGTTTCATAATCGTTGACAAAGGGATTGCTGATCATCGCCGCCAGGGCGTCGTCGTAGGAGCGGTTAACGGCGGCTTTAACGGCAAGCTGCTCGTATGTTTTGACGTAACCGATAAGCCCGGCCACCTTTTCCGGCATTTTACCGATAACCAGGGGACTGGCCCCGGCCGCGCCGATAAGGGCATTGGTTTCTATCACCGCGTTATAGGGCAGATCGCTGATCGTTCCCCTGTTCAGGACATTCACCGTGTGTATCTCGTTCCGATCGTTGTATATCGCGTCGATAAGGGCCACCGCCGCCTCGGAATAGTACGCGCCGCCCCGCTGTTCAAGTTCCGCCGGTTTTTCATCGACCGATTTGTCGGCATACAGCTCAAAAAGCTTTCGCTCGATTTCCTGTACCACCAGGGCCCGGGAACCGTTCTGCCTATAGTTTTCTTCCTGCTCCTTCAGCATGGCCCGGCATTTAAAATAATACCGGTGATAAAAATTGGTAAGCATGCCCAGAGAACGGATAAACCAGGGATCCCAGAGCACGTCGGAAACCAGTTTAAGTTTTTCCCTGGCTTCACCTTCCGCTTTTTCGTACAGGTCTATCAGATCATTGATTATCGATTTTCCGTCCAGGGTTACGTCCCGGACAAAACTCATGTGGTTAAGCCCCACAAATTCCGCGTTGATTCGCTGGGGTTCCACTTCCAGCAGCGCGGCAATGGCCCGTTTGGTAGTAATGGGCCCGTTACAAAGCCCTATGGCCCTGACCCCGGTATAGTTGAGGATCCCCTCGGTGATGATTCCCGCGGGATTGGTAAAGTTGATAAGCCATGCCCTGGGGGACAGTTCCTCTATATCCCGGCAGATGTCAAAAATCACCGGCAGGGTCCTGAGGGCATAGGCATAACCGCCGGGCCCGGTGGTTTCCTGGCCGATAATCCCGTACTTAAGCGGAATCGCCTCGTCCCTGGCCCGGCCGGCCAAGCCCCCAACCCTGAACTGGGACAGCACAAAATCCGCCCCCTCCAGCGCGGCCCGGCGGTCAAGGGACGGATATATCCTTATACCGGAGCCGGCTTTTTTTGCCATTCTGCCGGCAAAAGCCGCAATAACGGAAAGCTTTTTTTCCCCCTCGGGAATATCAAGGAGCCAGAGTTCCCGGACCGGCAGTGTGTCTTTACGCCGCAGGATACCGTCCACAAGCTCCGGAGTATAACTGGACCCCCCGCCTATGACCGTTACTTTTATCCCCTTACCGTCATGTTCCATTTTGTTTTCTCCGTTATGCCGGATACAGTATAGGGGATAAAAATCCGGGTGTCAACAAAAATAAATATAAAAACAACATAAAAACACATGTTTTATTGACATTTTCTGTGTTGTGGTATACCATAAGGCCAGGAGGCGCAAACATGAAGGAAGAATTACTGCGCTTTGTCCCCCGCGGCGATCACTGCGATTTTAAGCGGATCAGACGTTTCCAGGAACGGATGAACGCCCGGCTCCCCGCCATCTGCCCCGAACGGGCCGAAATTATTACGGCCGCTTACCAAAGGACCGAAGGGGAGCCCATCGTACTGCGCCGGGCCAGGGCCTTCGCGGAAATTCTTGCCGGCATGACCGTTTATATAGAACCGGACACCCTTATTCCGGGAAATCAGGCAAGCTCAAATTTTGCGGCCCCGGTTTTTCCCGAATATTCCTACGACTGGATCATTGAAGAGCTGGATGAATTTGAAGGCCGTTCCGGGGATTATTTTACCATTACCGAAGATACCAAAAAACGGCTTCGGGCGCTGGAACCGTACTGGCGGGGAAAAACCCATAAGGATGAAGTGCTCTCAAAACTTCCTCCCATAAACCATCTTGCCGAAAAACAGGGAGTGCTCCACCGGGGGGGCATATCCATGTCCGGAGACGGCCACATAATCCCCGAACACAGCCTGGTGCTTGCCGAAGGCTACGGGGGCCTGGCCGCCATAGCCCGCAAAAATCTTGACCGGGACGGTCTCAGCGGCGAACAGCGGGACTTTTACCATGCCGTGGTTATCGCCATGAAAGGCGCCCTGGGATACATCAAACGGCTGGGCAGGGCCGCGGCGGCCGGCGCGGAAAAAGAACAGGACCCTAAACGAAAGGCGGAACTTGAAAGCCTGGCGGCGATGTTTACAACCTTTATGGAAAAAGGCGCCGGGAATTTTCATGAAGCGGTGGAAGCGGTTTATCTGACCCATCTGCTTATGATGATAGAAAGCAACGGCCATTCCTTTTCCTTCGGCCGTTTTGATCAGTACATCTATCCGTATTATAAAAAAGATATTGACGCCGAAATTATTACCAAAGAAAAGGCCCTGGAGATCATAACCCATTTTTTTATCATGACCAATTCGCTTAACAAAGTCCGTCCCTGGGATCACACCCGGTATTCGGGGGGCTACCCCCTGTATTCCAACCTGATGGTAGGGGGCATGAAGGGCGACGGCAGCGACGGGACCAACGATCTGAGCTATCTGTGCCTTGAAGCCATGAGCCTTTCCCGGCTGCCCGAACCGAATCTGAGCGTCCGGTTTTGGGAAAAAACTCCCCATGATCTGATTCTTGACGCGTCCCGGCTTATCAGGAAGGGTTTCGGCATGCCGTCGGTTTTTTGCGACGAGGTGGTTATTCCCGCGATGATGACCCTGGATTTGGACCTGGAAACCGCCAGGGACTACGCTTCCATGGGCTGTGTTGAAACCGCAATCCCCGGCAAATGGGGGCACAGGGCCACCGGCATGACCTATATCAACTTTGGCAAGGTCTTTGAAATAGCGCTGAACCACGGCATTGATCCCGGAACGGGGATACGCCTTACCGGCCATAGTTCCGGGGACGAATATCAAAGTTATGATGAACTGTGGGCCGCCTGGAAAAAAACCCTTAAATTTTATTTCGATCTTGCGGTGGACTGCGATCTTATCTGCGACCAATCCCTTAAATACCACGACGCCGATCCTTTTGCCTCCGCCACCGTGGACTGCGCCCTGGAACGGGGCAGGACCCTGAAAAACGGCGGCGCGCGGTATGATTATGTCAGCCAGTCAAACATCGGCCCGTCGGTGGTGGGGGACAGCCTGGCGGCGGTAAAAAAACTGGTCTTCGAAGAGAGGACGTTGGACATGAAGTCCCTCAAAGCGGCCCTGGCCGGTAACTTTCAGGGTCCCGGGGGGGCGCGGATCCGGGCCCTGTGCAGAAAAGCGCCTAAATTCGGCAACGACGACGATTATGTCGATCGTATTGTGGCCGATGTATACGAGTCGTATCTGGAACTGCTGCCGGAATATAAAACCGACCGGGCGGGCCGCGGTCCCGCCGGATGCGGCTATACCATGTCAACCTCCAACATCACCAGTTATGTTCCCAACGGGTTTGACGTGGGCGCTACCCCCGACGGACGGCTGGCGGGAAAACCCCTGAACGAGGGGGCGTCCCCCTGTTTGGGGGCGGACAGGGAAGGCCCCACCGCGGTCATCAATTCAATCTCCAAACTGCCCAATGACCGCATCGCCGGCGGACAGCTCCTTAACATGCGTTTTTCCCCGGGCGCTTTGGCGGGGGATGAAAATCTGGAAAAATTCGCCTGCTTTATCGAAGCCGGCCGCTTAAAAAAGGTTTTTCACAACCAGTTTAATATCGTGGATTCGGCAACGCTCCGGGCGGCCAGGGAACACCCCGAAGAATACCCGGATCTGATGGTCCGGGTAGCGGGGTACTGCGCTCTCTTTTCCACGCTTATGCCCGAGGCCCAGGATGCCATTATCGCCAGAACGGAACTGGGCTGGAACTGAGGATGCCGGAACCCGCGGTTCCATTTCCAAAGTACAGCGTTATTCCACCCGGGACGGTCCGGGCATACGGAGTACGGTCTTTTGTATGGGCTGTAACCTCCGGTGCCTGTGGTGTTCAAACCCCGAACTTATCGACGGTACGGCGCAGATCCTGTACCACGGGGAACGCTGTGTCCGCTGCGGGGCCTGCGCCGCCCTTTCCCGGGGGACAATCCGTACCGGTTCCGGAGGCTGCGAGATAGACCGGAAGCGCTGCGCGAACCTGGCCGAATGCGCCGCTGCCTGCAGCTACGAAGCCTACGAAACCATAGGGCGGAGCGTGTCCCCGCCGGACCTCGCCCGGGCCCTGCTGGGGGATAAAGTGTTTTTTGACCGGTCCCGGGGCGGGGTTACCTTTTCCGGGGGGGAACCGGCGCTGCAGGCGGAGTTTGTAGCTGAAACGGCGGCGCTTTTACGAAGCGCGGGGACCCATGTCGTCCTGGATACCGCGGGGGCCGTAGCCTGGGAAGCCCTTGAAACCGCCGCGGCAAAAGCGGATATACTTTTATACGATCTTAAAGCCTTTGACGAAAAACCGCACCTTGCCTGTACCGGGGTTTCCAACGCGGGTATACTGGAAAATGCCGAACGGCTTGCGAGGATCGGCAGAAAACTCTGTGTCCGGCTGGTTCTTGCGCCGGGTTACAACGACGGCGGGGATTTGACAAAACGGCTGCGCTTTGTCAAATCCCTGGGAAGCGCGGTTGTACAGACCGACATCCTTCCCCTGCACAGGCTGGGCGCGGGTAAATACAGGGCCCTGGGCATTCCGGATCCCCTGGAAGGGGTTCCGGAATGCCCCGCGGAGGCGGCGGCGGCCGCGGCAGGGGAAGCTGAACGCATGGGGCTAAAGGTCACTATAGGCGGATAACATGAATTCAACCCAGAGAAGAATGGAACTGTATCAGCTGTTCCAGAAACAGGGAGCGGTGGAGGTAAGCGTCCTGGCGGAACAATTCGGGGTTTCGGCCATGACCATACGCCGGGATCTGGAATTGTTCGAAAAACAGGGACTGGTAACTACCACTTACGGCGGCGCTTACTTTAACCGGGGAGCGGGGGTCGAGCCGGGGTTTGCGTTAAAACAGGGACACATGGCCGGGATAAAGAAAAAAATTGCCGAAACCGCCGCGGACCTTATCAGGGACGGGGATTCGCTTATCATAGACTGCGGTACCAGTACGGTAGAAATTCTTAAATTTATCCGGAAAAAAAACATTACCGTCATTACCGGAGCGTGGTCCGCCGTGGGTTACCTGCACGGCAATCCGAAAATTACCCTGATCCTTGCCCCCGGTGAATATGACGAACTTTCCGCGGGGGCGGTCAGTTCCATCACCGCCGAATTTATCCGCAATTTCCATACCGACCTGGTTTTTATTAGTACCCAGGGACTTGATCCCGAGTACGGCGCAACGGTTCCCTCTTCCGTAGATGCCATGGTTAAGCGGGCCCTGCTGGAATCGGGGAAAAAGAAGGTGCTTCTGGTAGACAGCTCCAAGATCGGCAGCCGTTATTTTGCGCGCCATGCCAAAACGGAGGAATTTAACGTTATCATTACCGATGAAACCGTTTCGGAAGAACACGCGAAAAAACTCAGGGATCGCTGCGGGGAACTTGTTATTGCCGCCGTTTCACAAACACCGTAGCGTCCGGCGAAAACTTGCGGCGGCGGAACTTTTACCGTATACTAAAGGTCATGAACACCTATCTGGAAACCCTTCCTTTAAATCATATTGTTAAGCGCTCCGGCCCTCCTGAAAACACCGTGCCCTTTACCGGGTATCCACGGCCCCACCCTTCGGAAAAGGATAAGCTCCTTTTGGTATACGACCCCCTGGGAATAAATCCCGCCATTATGGAATTCAAGGTGGAGGATATCCTTTATGTGGAAGAGATCCCCCAGGCGGTGACCGAATCGGGAGAAGGAATCCCCCTGGTAAAAATCTGGGTCCGCAGGGGCGGCCGGGGAGTCCTCCTGGAACCCTTTGAGGTGGACGATCCCATCCAGTTTATCAATAAAACCAGGGACGGTCAGGGCATGCTGCTTCCGGAAGGAAACACCGGGACGGGAATATGATCCGCCCCGGAACCGCCGGATAATGGCCGGCATACCGGCCGTCCGGGGGCCCCGCTTTTTTATTTCGGAAGAGGGGGCCCTTCGCTGTACCCTCTGTCCCCACCGCTGCCGCCTTGAAGGGGGAAAGAGCGGTCTCTGCCGGATCCGCCGGGCCCCTTCACCGCGGACGGAAGAGGACGCGGAGGCTCCGCCCGGCGCGCCGGCGCCGCAGCTTCCCCGGTACGGCTATGTCACCGCCC
>JAISDG010000041.1 GCA_031265015.1 Spirochaetaceae bacterium
AAACGATTACCCACAGTGCTCTTTTCATATATTCCTCCTCGTGATTTTGATAATGCCCAAAGGCATTAAATTGCAAACGTTTTCACTCATAGTATAATGCGGTTTTTTATTTTGTCAAGAGAAAAAACAAAAAATTTATTTTTATGCCGGGAAGGGATTTTAAACCGGCAGATTTAAACCGGTTTTTTTTAGGAGATCGTTAATTCTTTACCATACAAAGACTTAGCTGTATGTTATTTCCCCCGGTACGGCGTTTTTTAAACCGGGAGGTTAAAAAAATCCGTTTTATGCTTAAAATTTCCGCCTTAAAATAATGGGAAAAAGCCTTTACAAAAACTTCTCTCCGGGTTAGTATTGTTAACGCGCTAAAAACGTTTTCAATTTACCGGGAATACCCGGTTGGAATATTAAGGGGGAAGCATTATGGACCAGCTTAAAATAGGCATTATCGGAGCGGGGCGGATTGGAAAAATCCACGCCGAAAATATCGCCCGTTTTATACCCCGGGCAAAGCTTGAGGGAATCGCGGACATCAACCTCCAGGCGGAACAGGAAGCCTGGGCAAAGAACCTGGGCGCCCGGATTGTTTCCAGGGATCCGCAGGACATATTAAAGGATCCTTCCATAGAAGCGGTCATTATCTGCAGTTCTACCGATACCCACGCGGATTTTGTTATTGCCGCGGCGGCGGCAAAGAAACAGATTTTTTGTGAAAAGCCCATTGATTTAAGCGTTCCCAAGGTTAAACGGGCCCTGGAAGCGGCCGGAAAGGCGGGGGTTAAACTGCAAATCGGTTTTAACCGCCGGTTCGATCACAACTTCGCCCGGATCAGGCAGTATACCCTGGCGGGGGATATCGGCCAGGTACAGATAATCAAGATTACATCCCGGGATCCCGAACCCCCGCCGCCGGCCTATGTGGCGGTTTCCGGGGGCATTTTTATTGACATGATGATCCATGACTTTGACATGGCCCGTTTCCAGGCGGGGAGCGGCATTACCGAGGTCTATGCCGCCGGGGCGGTGCTGGTGGACCCGGAAATCGGCAAGGCCGGGGATGTGGATACCGCCCTGGTAACCCTGCGTTTTGCCAACGGCGCCGTCGGCGTTATCGACAATTCCCGGAAGGCGGTCTACGGCTACGATCAGCGGGTCGAGGTGTTCGGTTCCGGGGGCGCTGCCCGGGCGGAAAACGATACCGCCAATACGGTAACCCTGGCAAACGAAAAAGGCGTTACCGGGGAAAAGCCCCTGTACTTCTTCCTCCAGCGCTATACCCAGGCTTTTATCGACGAAATGGTTTCCTTTATCGACGCGGTAAAAAACGGCAAGCCCGTAGCGGTTACCGGGGAGGACGGCCTTGAAGATATGTACGCGGCCCTGGCGGCGGGCAAATCCCTGAAGGAAAAACGGCCCGTGAGCCTCGAAGAGATCCGCAAGGAGTACTAGATGCAGATACCCCATAAGCCGCCCTTTGCCCGGGGCTATACTCCCCTGGTTCCCCGGAGCGGGGTTACGGCGGACATGCTGATGGATTTTGGAGTCCTGACCCTGCTGCCCGGCGACGGCTGGGAACAGTCAAGCCGGACCGATGAACAGTGCTGGCTTTTGGCCCGGGGAAGCGCCCGGATCAGCTGGCATGTAAACAACGCCGGTCCGGGGCCCGAAGGCGCGGAAATTTTCCGGACGGATCTGTTCGATCATTCCCCCTGGTGCCTTTCGGTCCCCCGGGAATCAAGGGTTGCCGTTACCGCCGGTAAAGACGGGGCGGAATTTTTCTATACCGCCACGGATAACCCCAAAACCTTTGGGGCAAAACTCTATACCCCCGAAGACTGCCGCAGCGAATTCCGGGGCCGGGGGACCATGAGGGAAACTTCCACCCGGATCGTCAGGACCTGCTTTGACGATACCGGCCGGAGCGAATCGAACCTTGTGATAGGCGAGGTAATCGGCGTACCGGGAAAATGGTCCAGCTATCCGCCCCACCACCACCCCCAGCCGGAAATTTACCATTACCGGTTTAAGCCGGAGCAGGGTTTCGGCCTTACCGCCATCGGGGATACTCCCTACATTATCCGGGACCGGGATACGATCCTGATTCGGGAAGGGGAGGTCCATCCCCAGGTAACGGCCCCGGGCTATGCCATGTGGTATTTGTGGGTGATCCGGCATATCGACGGCGCCCATTACGGGCCGGCCACCGGGACCCCAATCTTTGTCGAAGACCACAAATGGGTGACGGGGGACGAAAGCAAGATCTGGCAGCCAAGGTAAAACCGAAAAGCCGGACCCCGTGAACATTATGTACGAGCGTTATATATTGAGGAGCAAAACAAGATGAAGACAGTACGACTGACTATGGCCCAGGCTGCGCTGCGTTTCCTGGACAGCCAGTATGTGGAATATGACGGAAAAGAAATCAAATTTGTCGAAGGGGTTTTCGGCATCTTTGGCCACGGCGTGGTAGTGGGTTTGGGAGAAGCCCTGGCGGCGGGGAACACCTCCCTGCGGTTTTACCAGGCAAAGAACGAACAGGGCGCCGGCCATGCCGCGGTAGGTTTTGCCAAGCAAAACAACCGTCTTAAAATAATGGCGGTCTGTTCGTCCATCGGTCCCGGAGCCCTGAATATGGTGAACGCCGCCGCTACCGCCACGGCAAATCATATCCCCGCCCTGTTCCTGCCTTCCGATGCGTTTGCCTGCCGTCAGCCGGATCCGGTGCTGCAGCAGATTGAGATACCCGTGGACTATACCAATACCGCCAGCGATTCTTTTCGGGCAGTCAGCCGCTATTGGGACCGGGTGCACCGGCCGGAACAGCTGATGACCGCCTTTATCAACGCTTTCCGGGTGCTCACCGACCCTGCCGAAACCGGCGCGGTAACGGTGAGCCTGCCCCAGGATGTCCAGGGAGAGGCCTATGAGTACCCGGAAGAATTTTTGGCAAAGCGGGTTCACCACATTGAGCGGCGGATTCCCACCGGGGGCCAAATCGACCGTGCCGCGGCGATGCTTCGGGCGGCGAAAAAACCCCTGGTGATCTGCGGCGGCGGGGTGCGGTACTCCTGCGCCGGAAAGGCGCTGGAAGGGTTCTGCCAAAATTTCCACATCCCCTTCGGTGAAACCCAGGGGGGAAAGGGTACGGTGCTGTGGGACAATCCCTATAACCTTTCGGGGATCGGCAATACCGGGAGCCTGGCGGCTAACAAGCTTGCCAAGGAAGCGGACCTGATCATCGGCGTGGGTACCAGGCTGGGGGATTTTACGACCTGCTCCAAATGGCTTTTCCAGAATCCGGACTGCTCAATCCTGGGAATTAATGCGGCCTCCTTTGACGCCTATAAGATGAACGCCGAGCCCATCATTGCCGATGCCAAACTTACCCTGGAAGCCCTGACCCGGGCCGTATCGGGGTACAAGTCCCAATGGGGGGACAGGATCAGGGCGGTAAAAGACGAGTGGAACGCCGAAGTGGACCGGCTCTACGGCGAAGACGCTCCGCCGGCGGCGGACGGGAGTCCCCTGCTTTCCCAGGCAAGGGTGTTAGGTGAACTTAACGACAGGCTGCTTCCCAAAGACACAATTGTGGTTTCCGGTTCCGGCTCCATTCCCTCGGATATGCAGCGGGTCTGGCGGGTCAGGACGGCGGATACCTATCATATGGAATATGCCTTTTCCTGCATGGGCTACGAAGTGGCCGCCGCCCTGGGGACAAAAATAGCCTTTCCGGACAGGGAAGTCGCAGCGATCGTCGGCGACGGGGCCTACACGATGCTCCACTCGGAACTTTTGACGGCGGTTCAGGAAGGAAAAAAGATCATCGTCGTGGTTTTGGACAACGCGGGCTTTCATTGTATCGATAACCTCCAGGGCAGCCAGGGGATCGATCACTTTGGCAATGAATGGAAGTCCCGGGACAAGGCGGGGCGCCTGGCGGGAGCTTCGGTTCAGGTGGATTACGCCAAAAACGGCGAAAGCTGGGGCGCGCTGGGCCTGCGGGCCAGGACCCCGGAAGAGCTGGCCGCCGCCGTCAGGGAAGCTTTGGCCTCCGCCGGACCGGTGGTTATTGATGTAAAAACCAGCGCCAAAACTATGACCGGGGGTTATGAAAATTGGTGGCGGGTCGGGACCGCCCAGGTTTCCGTTAATCCCGAAGTGGAAAAAGCCGCCAAAGCCATGGCCGCGGAAGCCGCCAGGGCCCGGCAATTTTAATTTGAAGGAGAACTGTATGGCAGTACCGAAAACAGCGCCGAAAAAAACAGCCAAACCGGCGGCAAAGTCCGCCGGAATCCGGCTGGCCATTGCACCTATCGGATGGACCAACGATGATCTTCCCGAGCTGGGGGGGGAAATTCCCTTTGAGCAGTGTGTCAGCGAGATGGCCCTGGCGGGTTTTGAAGGAAGCGAAGTGGGGAACAAATATCCCAAAGATCCCAGGATCCTCAACAAGGCCCTGGAGCTCCGGGGATTGACGATCTGCAACGCGTGGTTCAGTTCGTTTCTTACCACCAAGCCCTACAGGGAAGTGGAAAAGGAATTTATCAAACACCGGGATTTTCTCTATGCCGTGGGAGCCAGGGTTATCGGCGCCGCGGAACAGGGCCACTCGATCCAGGGACAGCCAAAGCCGGTGTTTGCCGCGAAACCCGAATTCAGCGGCGAGGAATGGGACAGGCTCTGCGAAGGCCTGAACAAGCTGGGAAAGAAAGCCGCGGACAAGGGGATGAAGCTTACCTACCATCACCACATGGGAACCGGGGTCCAGAGCGCCGCGGAAATCGACAGGCTGATGGAAAACACCGATCCCGCCCTGCTGGGACTTTTATACGACACGGGGCACCTGGTATTTGCCGGGGAAGATCATCTGGCGGTGCTTGACAAGTGGGGAAAACGCATAGGCCACGTACACCTTAAGGACATGAGACCCGCCGTCAGAAAAAAGGCGGTCAGGGAAAACTGGTCTTTCCTCCAAGCGGTTAAGGCCGGCGTTTTTACCGTTCCCGGCGACGGCTGTGTGGACTTTGCGCCGGTCTTTGCGGCCCTTAAAAAGGCAAAGTACTCCGGCTGGATGGTCGTTGAGGCGGAACAGGATCCGGCTCTGGCTAATCCCCTGGAATACGCGATTAAGGCCCGCTCGTATATCCGGGAAAAGGCGAAAATATAGCCCCGGTTTCGCATAACGGGACGCGCAGGAGGAAAGCATGCGATTCGGAATCAACACCCTGGACGATGTCGAGGTACAGGATAAAACGGTCCTTTGCCGGATCGATATTAACCAGCCGGTGGACAAGACTTCCGGTACGCTTAAGGACACCACCCGCATCGAGGCCTGTATCCCTACGCTGAAAGAACTTTCCGGCAAAGGGGCAAAGCTTGTGCTGCTGGCCCACCAGGGCAGCGACATTGAGTACAAGAATTTCTGGACCACCGAACCCCATGGAAAGGTACTGAGCGGGCTTTTGGGCAGGGAAGTACGGTTCATCGACGATGTCTGCGGTCCCGCGGCCCGGGAAGCGATCAAAGCCCTCAGGGGCGGCGAGATTCTGCTTCTGGACAACGTCCGCTTTGTGTCGGAAGAACAAACCCTTTTTGAAACCAGGCTGCTCCTTTCCCACGAGGACCAGGCCAGGACCCTCCTGGTACGGAAGCTCGCGCCCCTGGCGGACCTGTATGTCTGCGACGCCTTTGCCGCGGCCCACCGGGATCAGCCTTCGCTCTGCGGATTCGAGCAGCTTCTCCCCAGCGCCATGGGCCGGCTCTTTGAAGAAGAGTTCTGTGTCGTTTCAGGGCTCATGGAAAAACCCGGCCGGCCCTGCGTCTTTGTATTGGGGGGGGCGAAGATAGGCGACGCCTTCCTGATGATGAACGCCGTCCTGGGCGGCGGCGCCGCGGATCAGGTTTTGTCCGGCGGCCTGGTGGGGGAAGTGCTCCTGTGGGCGGCCGGGGGGGACGTCGGCGGAGGAACCCGGGCGTTCATCGAAAAAGAAGGGTACGGAAATCTGGTGGATACCGCGAAGGAACTGCTGGCCAAATACGGGGAGAGGATCCTTATGCCCCGGGATTTTGCGGTGGTGGAAAGTACGGGCCGGGTTGAGTATGACGCGGGAAACATTCCCCCGGAAGCGGCGGTTCTTGATATCGGGACCGGGACCGCCGGGCGCTACCAGGACATTATCCGCGGGGCAAAGACCGTCTTTGTTAACGGGCCCATGGGAGTCTTTGAGGAAGCGCCCACCGAACGGGGAACCAAAATGGTCTGGGACGCCCTGGGGGATACTCCGGCCTATACGGTCATCGGCGGCGGGGACAGCATTACGGCGGCAAAAAAGTACGGTAAAACCGGGGACATTAACTACATCTGTACCGGAGGAGGGGCGCTGATCCGCTTCCTGACCGG
>JAISDG010000048.1 GCA_031265015.1 Spirochaetaceae bacterium
GGGATCATCTTTGCGGACGCCCCCAGTCTGGAACGGACGACCTCCCGCGGCGGCTGTTCCGGGCAGGCCGGTAAAACCGGCGTCCCCCCGGCCGGTACTAATGCCCATGATCCTTCGTCCGGTTTTTGCGACTGCTTCCCATACTTTATGGTATCAAAGCGCCGGAAAAAATGATACGCTTCATCATGTACAACAAGCTGACCGATGAACTTGCTGTCTGCGGCCTTAACGCCGTCCGGACCCTTGGCGATGTTCATCCCGAAAGGATCAACCGCCTCTTTGTACGGCAAGACAGGTTTCCCCTGTTCACCGGCGTCTGTAAAAACCTGGCCGAACGAAAACGGCCCTATAAGATCTGCGAAGATGAAGAACTGGAACGTATCTGTAAAACAGCCCATCATCAGGGAATCGTGGCGATGATCTACGAGCCGGCGGTGGAAGATGCCGCGCCCGAAGATCTGGATACCTGGGCCGCGGAAGGAAAAACCGGCCTGCTCCTTTGCGATGTGGGAAACGATCATAATCTGGGGGCCATAGTCCGCTCCGCGGCTTTTTTTGACGCTTCCCCAATCATCCTGACCGAGCCTAATCCGCCGGATCTTTCCGGAAGGCAGGGTGCGGCGAATGAAGATTCTCCGCCGGACCGGGAAAAGATCCGGTTTCTTACTACCAGCGCCTACCGCGTTGCCGAAGGGGGAATGGAATATGTGGAGTTCCGCCGGATTCGCCGGCCGGCGGCTTTCTTGCGGAGCGCTTCGGAACAACTCGTTGTCATAGGGACCGACCCGCGGGCCCGGATCCGTATCCGGGATTTACCCCGGCTTATCGATCAGCATATCCCCCGGCGGGCTTCAAAAAGCGGCCGGCCACAAGGCGGTTCGCAGGACGGCCCGCAAAGCGGCAAACCGGGCGTCGTTCTGGTGGTCGGCAATGAAGAAACGGGGCTTCCCATAGAAGTGAAGGACCAGTGTTCGTTTCTGGCCCGGATCCCCGGTATCGGAAATATTGAAAACCTTAATATCAGCCAGACGGCCGCTCTTTTTTTGCAGGAACTCTATGAGCGATAGTTCTGCCGGCAGCGCCGCGGAAGCGCTGATCAACACGATCCGGCGGCGTATTGAAAGCCGGTACCGGCGGATCTGTTTTGTGCACCGGGAGCTGGCAAAACTGGACGCCGCCGCCAAAAGAAGCGGCGCTCCGGGGGCTTCCGCGAAAGACAAGGCAGAGGGTAACGCGGCGGCCGGCAGTTTTGAGGATTTTGTTTTTAGCCGGATTGATTTTTCCATATATAAAAAAATTGACGCGGAAGAATTCCGCCTGCTTTTTGATGAAGGGCTGTCGGATTATGAAGAATTGTTTTTCCGTAAAGCTTTTGCCATGAACCGGAAACAGGTCCGGGAAACTATACGGGCTTCGTATATCAGGGTCGGCCCTTTTTATGTCTGCAAAGGCGCCGGCCCCCTGCTGCTGTCGATTATGCGGACGCTCCATACGTCCCTGGAATTCGCTCCGCTTTTAACCGGCAATGACGCGGCGGACGCGGAACAGCTGGGGCTGCTGAGGGCAGCTTTGGATGGCGTGGTAATCCGCCATGACGACGGCATGGAGACCAGGCTCTTTATAAAAGATAATTCCCTCTATGGAACCTTCCGGCCCATGAACAAGGCATATACCCTTATGCTGGCATAAAAAACATGCCCCGCTTTTGGCGGGGCAGTTTACCGCGGTTCCCGGTTTTAGTTCCGGTAGGGAGTCCGTCCTCTGCCGGATCCCTCCCAACAGGGAGGCGCACGGTGATGGCTCCATTGCCTGCGGGTATCCCGGCCAAACCTGTCGTTGTCATGGCCGGCAAAGATCCGCTGTTCAAAACCGGCGGGGACTGTGTCGTAGGACTTGCCGTTCAGGGTCAATTTGGTGACAAAGAGCATTTTGGCGCTTTCCTCGCGAAGCCCCCGGACATATCCGTCCAGCGTAACCTGGGCGCCTTCTTTAAGGCCGTCGATAAAACCGACAAAGCGCTGGATGCCTGCGGCATAAAAAACAGTACCGTCGCTCTGAACCGCGATGCGTCCGTTTATGATGGAAAGGGGCCCGCTGACAGACGCTGTCTGAAGTTCTCTTCCGGGCTGTTCCGGCGGAGCGTTCCGGGGACGCGGTCTTTGGGCAGGTTGAGCAAAAAGACCGGCGGCGCAGAGGGCCAATATTACAAAAATAAAATTTTTCTTCATCATCGAACTCCTGTTTGGAAAAACCAAAATTACCGGAACCGCGGCGAAGGAGCAGCCGCAGTCCCGGCTGAGGTTAACCTCAGTAAGAAGCCTTACGGCTTCATCAATAACATAGCAAATTCCGTGCCAAGTTAAAACGCCGAATTTTTTCCGCATTTTTCGTGAAATACTGGAAAGGGCGGAAAGGAATTCCCATTTTATCCCGTTCATTATGGGGCCGGGAAAAATTTACCCGGTAGCGGCTGTTTCGTCCAAGCCGCGTCACGGTTCCCGGCTATTCCGCATCCGCTGCGGGCGCAGGCTTCCTGAAAAAGCGTAAACCATCCTCCGTAAACCCTGTAGGAACGTCCCGGTTAAACTGCCAGCCTATGCCTATACCGGGCCTGAACATTCCGTGTTTAACGTCTCCAAAGGAAAAAACAAAATCCAGCCCCGCTTCGACATAGGCGTTTTTCCAGAAAAAGTACTGGACCGACGTGCCGGCATTCATTGAAAACACCGGGATATCTGCTGCGCCATCCGCTTCGGTATAAGCATAGGGGTGTGAAATTCCCATCCCGGCCCGGGCGTTCAACTGCCAGGAACCCGTCAATACCCTCTGGTACAGGGCCTCAATCTGGGCGTGGCTTAAAATATCCAGGCCCTTGTAAAATTTGTCTGTTATTTCTTTTCTGCCGGGACGGTTAAGGATATAGAATGACAGTCCCGCCCCCAGTTTGTTTTTTCCCCATCTGTAGGGAATATACACCGCCCGGAAATAGGCCCCCAGGGGATTAACGGGCCACAATTCGGTTGTTTTGGTTTCGTCGTAGGCCATGATACTGTTGTTCCAATCGCGGTCCACACTTGCCCGGGC
Source organism: Spirochaetaceae bacterium (assembly GCA_031265015.1). Lineage (GTDB taxonomy): Bacteria > Spirochaetota > Spirochaetia > Treponematales > Breznakiellaceae > JAISBN01. The sequence goes on from JAISDG010000048.1 coordinate 3,085, forward strand.
AATCCCGAACAGGGGGATCATGGGGGACCATCCCAGGGAAAAAATAAATTCGCCCTTTGGAATTTCCGTTACCGGTACGGAGGGATCTTCTCCCCGGCCGATGGCCTTTGTTACTTCCGCGTATTCCGCCCATCTGCCGAACTGCCAGCCCAGGCCCAGGAACGGCCGGATCATGGTATGATCAACCAGGGTCATGTACTGCAGATCAATTCCGCCTTCGGCGTATAAATTCTTCCAGATAAAATACTGGACGGAAAATCCAAAGTTAAGCAGCACCGGGGCTTCATCGTCATCGTAGAGTTCTTTACTGTTATGATGGTATTCATCGCCATAACCCATTCCAAACCGTATATTGCCCTGCCACTGCTCGGACAGTTCCAGTTGATACACCAGATCAAGATGACCGCCGGAAATCTCAGATACCTGGTATCCGAAATCCTTTCCGTCCCTGCGGGCATGGAAATCATCCTGCAGGGATATCACGGTTACTTCAAGCCCAAAATTACCCAGCCTGGTTTTGACGGGGAACCAGCCTATCCGCAGATACCAGGCTCTGGGATTAACCACGCCCAGTCGCTGTCCATCGAGCTGGTTCATCGTCTGCGTAGAATAATCCCATTCCCAGCGGTCTTCGTAGGCGTTTTCATAATCAAACACCGCTATCATGGGCATCCAGCCAAAAGAAAGGGTCCAGTCCGTACTTTTCCGGTAGCCTACCCGGACCTGACCAAAGACCGTCCAAAGCCCTCCGGGGTTGCGGATAAAAATACTGTATTCGCCCTGTTTAAGGGCCTTGCGCTTAAAAGTCAGTACCGCCTGGGTATAATCCTCATTAAACGCCGTCTGCTCCGGAAACACAACGCCCTTGAGGCCCCGCAGGGAGATTCCCGTCCAGTCAATCTCCTCGCCGTACGTGACCAGGGCAAATTCGGATTCGCCGGTAAAGTCCCGGCCGTTAAGGATAAGGGCGCCGTCGGGGTCCGCCAGTTCATAATAGAGGCCGTAAAAGGGCTGGTACGTTTCCGCCTTGGGCTGTACCGCGGGAAACACGGCAAAATTCTGCCAGTCCGAAACGCCGTTTACAAGACCCCAGCCGTTAAAAGAGGTAATCCGGTAACGATAACTGCCCGATTTAAGGCTCAGTTCGATCCGATTGGTTTCGGTCGTTATTCTGTCAACCGGAATGGTTCGTCCGTTTTCAATCCGCTCAAGTTCCACCTCATAGCCCGCCGCGTCCTGATCCGCGGGAAAAGAAATAACCTGACGCAGCTGAAAGTCTTCCCCGGTTTTGGTAACAAAAAATCCGCTTTCCTGGGCCGCCAGCAAACAGGAGACGAGGACAAGGGGCAGAACAAAAAGACGCTTAAGGATTACCATACAATACTCCCGGCTCGCTGGTTGGCAGTTGTTTTATAAGCGCGGGGACCGTTGCCGCGTTGGACGCGGGCCTCGGGGTCACCGTAAAACGCTTGGCCACAGAAGGAGCATCGGGCCACATCCCCTGGTTGTCGCGTTCAAAGACCTGCCAGATATAGTCTCCCGTTTCCAGTGCTTTAGGATACTGGAAACGGTACCGGGGCTCGTTGACCGGCGTCATAACGATAATTGCTTCGCCGTTTGTCCGGTACAGGGAAAAGTAATATTCCCTGGCCTGGCCTTCCCAATTAAACACAAGATTGGGAGCTTTCGCCAATTGCTCCAAGGAAACAGCATAGCCCTCCATGGGGAATGTGGCCGTAATGGTCCCGCCCCCCGAAACGGCGGTTAAGCGCCGGAGGATTTCTTCCCGGGTCTCGCTCCGGACCGGCTCGGGAACCGGAGGCGGTTCCTGAACGGGCGGCGGTTCCGGCGCGGCAATGGCCGGGGGTTCCGGTTCGGCAACAGCCAGGGACACCGGTTCCGGCTCGGCAATGACCGGGGGTTCGGGAGCCGGCGGTTCGGCAATAACCGGCGGTTCAGCTGTCACAGGTTCGACCGGGGCGATTTCGGCAACGGCCAGCCCGGCGACGACCGGCTCGGATACCGGTTCCGGGGCCGCCGGCACCGGAACCGGGGGCCGCCGGATTGACCGGGCCGCCAGAACCGCGGGATCTTCCGGAATAAACGACCGGACCGCGGAAGACGCGGCAACGCCGCCCTGGGCGGTAACCCGCCAGTAATAGGTCGATCCGATCTGAAGAGCTCCTCCGGAGGCTAAGGAATAAAAATTGACATTGGTACTCTGCTGTACCAGGGGATTGGACATTTGCGGATTATCTGCCACTTCAACCGTCCAGGAATCAACGCCGGGATCGTATCTCCATAACAGGTTGGGATTTTCGCTGTTAATATAATCGTTTTCCGCGGGAAAGGTAAGTACCGGAACCGCGGGAACTATACTGCCCCGGGCTACGGAAAAGTCCTGCGCTCCGGAGGAAACCGCCGCGCCCTGGATCTGGTCCGGGAACAGGGGCTTGACCCGCCAATACCAGCGGCCTTCTCCCAGTCCGGTTTGTACCACCGAAGTTCCCTGTATTTGGCGGGATACTTCCGGGGCGCTCATGTTTTCATTGGCGGAAATCTCAAGGAGATACCCGGCGGCCCCTTCCACCGCGGACCACGAAAAAGCTACCCGGGAATCACCGGTAAAGGTAAAAACTTGCCCCCGGGCGGGGGTAAAAGCGGTTAGGGAAACCGGAGGCAAAACCTCTATTCTGCCCGAAGGATGGGACCCGCTTACGGGCCCGCCGCCCTGAACCGGAACAGCCCGCCAAAAGTACATTCCCGGCGGGAACGACAGGGTAGCCGAAGACGCTCCCTGGACATCCCGGCTTTCTACGATCCGGGTAAAGCCCTTGTCCTGGGCCGTCTCTACCAGCACATGGGTATCGGAAGTAAAGTTGGCGGTATTCCAGGAAAACAGAACCGCGGACCGGCCTTCGGGGGATCCCAGAACCCGGGCAAATCCTCCGGGAGCGGTCATGGCAATCGCGGGATTCGTATTGGGACTTCCGTCGGCCAGGAACGAAAGCACCCCGCCGGATTCAATGTCCGTTCCGTTAACCCTGGCCGTACCTTCAGATACCGCCAGGCCAAGGCCCTCACTGCCCTGGTTCAATGAAACCTGGCTTCCCTGTCCAATTTCGATGGTGGATGCCCCGCTGGAAACAAAGACGCTTCCACTGCCGGCGGTAACATCAAGATTCCCGCTGGTCAGGTCAATACGGGCCCCTTCCGTTTCATTGTAAAAAATCTGGATCAGGGTATTTTCAAAGACGCCGATATTGGTAACCGTGTTAGGGAAGGTAATAACCGCTTCCGACTGCTCCGCGGTGCGGATGGTATCCCCGTTATACACCGGGGAAGTTTGTTTAAGCCGATCCCAGGCAATACGGTTTTCTATTTTACGGTGAGCCGTCCGGTTCTTGAAAACAATGGTACCCACCGGCGCTTCGTTCAGCTTTACCAGGGTACGGTTATACTCCTGCCAAAACAACATTCCGGAAACCGACGCTCCGGCAAGGCAAAACAGGATAATCAGAACATCAGTTGCCCTGGATTTTGTATTTTTTCTCTTCCGCATCTGTATCTACCTTGCTAATATCGGGCGCCGGGATGCCCAAAAGTGTCCGGACTTCCGCCAGGGTCCCGGGCCCGGTGGCGGCATCCTTAAGATTTACCACGGCAAACATCCGCACCGGTTTTTCTTTACCCTTAACGGTAACTGGCGGCATTTCCTCGGTGATAAGCTCGTTTCCTACCAGGTCCCAGGTATCTTCGGTAATAAGAATATCTGTTCCCAGGGGCTTGTTGAGGGCTTCGGTCCGGCTGGCCAGGTTTACCGGATCGCCGATGGCCGTGTATTCCATCCGCTGTTCGGAACCAATCTGGCCTGCGGTAACTACCCCGGTATTAATGCCGCAGCCTATCCGTATTTCGGGATTGCCCGGATCGCCTTTTTCCCGTTTGGCGTTAATTTCCAGCAGCGCGTAGCGCATCATAAGCGCCGCCTTGACGCAGTTAAAGGCGTCTGTTTCGGGGGATCCGGCGGTATAGGCCGTACCCCAGTGGGCCATAACGGCGTCGCCGATAAATTTGTCCACCACCCCGCCGGTCTTTTCCACGCAGTCCACCATGCGGGTAAAGTACTCGTTCAGCCACATAACAATCCGGTTGGAAGCGTCCTCGCCAAAGGCCTTGGTAAAATTTTCCGATTTTTCGGTAAAGCCCCGGATATCGGAAAAGAAAACCGTCGCGTGCTTGGGAAGACCGCCGGGCTTAATTTCGCCCCGCATGGCCCGGACGGCAATATCCCGGTTGGTAAACCTGCCGAATATGCTCAGGGCGCTGCTCATCTTGCCGAAACTGCTGGTTAAAAGGCCCAGCTCGTCCCGGGTCCTGGGCTTAAGATCAACCTCGAACTGGCCTCCTTCAATCTGCAGGGCGGCGTCCGCCAGGGCACGTACCGGGGTGCTGATCGTTTTGGAAAAGAACCAGATAAACAATATGGCAACAAAAAGAACTCCCGCCATCAGGAACAGGTTTTGCCGGGTAATACTCTGGACCGCCTCAAAAACCACGCTGTGGGGTATGGTGGTGATGACTACCACATTTGTCTGGGGAACCCGGTAATAGGCGCCGAAAAATTTAATCCCCTGGGAATCGGTATAGGAAATCTGGCGGTTGTTGTCCCCTTCTTTTTGCATGGTATCTACAATGGGCAGGGTGGAAAAATTCGCGCCCCCCAAAACAAGATCGGTCTCGGGATAGAGCAGCAGGTCCCCCTCTCCGGTAATCATAAAACTGGAATTGATACCCGTACCAAAGGATTCCGAAAGCTCATCGGGGGCAAAAAGCACTTCCACGGTTTCAGCCCCGGCATTCCGGGTAAATACAAGCGTGATAAGGGGGATGCCGAAATTCGGCGAAGCGTTAACCACCTGAATGTAATCTTCCGCGGCGCCGCCCGGGGAAACGCCCGAATCAAAATAGCTTCTTGCCGTTTGAATATCGGTGTCGTTCAAAAAGAAAAATTGCTCGTTGGGGATCAGCGAGAGCCCCCCGTCATTTTTTACCGCCAGGGCCGCAATGTTTTGGTTCCGGCTGAAAAAATAACGGTCCAGTTCCGGGTCGCGGTTTGTAATGCCCTGGTCCCGGCTTAGCATTTCCAGGTACAAAAGAACCCCGGCCTGGAGCGACTTAAGGGTGTTTTCAGCCTGGGAACCCGCCCGCCGGTTAACGGTAAAGTTATTGTCCTCGGCGGTACGCTGGGCGTCCTGGGTACTGATCACCGAAACAAGAATGGTCACCGCTCCCAGGGCCAGCAGCAACAACAAAGAAATGATGATAACCAGTTTTGCCCCGATGGGAAACAAAACACGGGTTTTAGGGAGATTTTCCTGCATGCGGGTGCTCCGAAAAGAAATCTACAAAGCGTTATTCTGCTATTTTATCATAATTTGCTTCCTCCTGTCAATGTACATGAGACCTTTTTGTTTGGATTGAATTGACGCTTAAGCGGGCGGGGTCCCGGCCGGGCGCAGATACTTTTTCCACTCCGAAGGGGCTATACCGGTTTTGTTCTTGAAAAGCCGGGAAAAATAGTACTGATCCTCAAAGCCAAGGCTAAAAGACACCTCTTTTACCGAGACGTTCTCATCTTCAAGAAGATGTTCGGCCCGGTGGATTTTCAGCTGGATAAAGTATTGGTAGGGGGTCATTGCCGTGTAGGTTTTAAATATCTCGTTAAAGCGGGAGGGGCTTAAGCCCAGTTCCGCCGAAATATCCGTCAGATTAAGGATGCTTTCCACCCGGGAACCCATAAGGCGCTTTGCCTTTTCCACGACAGTCTGGTAGTAATCGGGTTTTTTGCCCCGCCTTTCATGGGTAAGGATCTCCGCCAGAATGTACAGTATTCCCGAACAGGCCCGAAGCTGGTAAAGAGGCTGCTGGGTTCGCACTTCTTCAAAGATCCGGTTATAGGTGGTAATAAAATCATCCCGTATGCCGATGTCGAAAAAGATATGCTGGGGACTGATGATCCCTTCAACAAGCATCCGGGTAAAATAATCGCCCTTAAAACCTACCCAGTATTCCTGCCAGCCTATCTCGAATGCCGGTTTATAGGAGTGTTTCATCCCCGGCAGTATCAGCAGAAGGGAACCCGGCTTTACCTGGTAACTGCGGTCATCGGCATTAAAAACGCCCTCCCCTCCGGTAAGGTACACGGTCTGGAAAATCGGCAGTATACGGCCCTCCGCCACAGGGCGGAAGGGAGCGGGATGGGCCTCCCTATTGGGAGGATACACGACATGGGGAGGAATAATGGTATTACCCGCGGTAGTGCAGATCACCCCCAGTTTTTCATCTTCTTCGCTTACCGGTAAATAGTGGAAAAAAGAGTCCGGCTTTCCCGGGGATTTTGCCTGCATAGTCTATAATAAGCGATTTTGTCCATTATCACAAGAAAAAAGTCCATTACCGGCCGGGACCTTGCGGGGGTATAATTTTGGGGGTATATCTGGTATATCTATGGGTAGGTGTTATGGATAAGCAAGAGGCTGGTAAAGTTCGAATCGGTTTATTGGGGATAGGACTGGATACCTACTGGGCCCAGTTTAGCGGTTTACGGGAACGGCTTACGGGATACCAGAAATCCATTGCCGAAAAGCTGGGCGGTTTTGGCTGCGATGTAGCCGACGCGGGGCTGGTAGATAACGCCGATAAAGCCCGGGCGGCGGCGGAATTCTTCCGCGAGCGCCGGGTGGAAGCGGTTTTTTTGTACGTTTCAACCTACGCCCTGTCCCATACGGTACTTCCCGCAGCCCGGGAGACAGGGGTTCCCGTGATAATCCTGAATCTCCAGCCCGTACCGGCGATTGACTATACTTCCTTTAATTCCCTGGGAGACAGGGGCCTTATGACCGGTGAATGGCTTGCCCACTGTCAAGCCTGCGCGGCGCCGGAAATAGCCAATGTTTTTAACAAAAGCGGGATCAAATACGACCTGGTTACCGGCTGGCTGGAAGACGAAAAAGCCTGGGACGAAATAGCCCAATGGTGTAACGCGATCAAGGCGCGCTCCCTCCTTTCCGGGGTCCGGGTGGGGATACTGGGGCACTATTACTGTGGTATGCTTGATGTGTATACCGATATAACAGGACTGGCTTCGGATTTCGGCTGCCATTTTGAATTACTCTAAATGGATTACCTTAAGGCCCTGTGGGATACGGTCGGCGGGGAGGATATCGCCGCCAAACGCAGGCAGTTTGAAGCGGAATTTGCGGTGTCCGGGGAATGTGAGACCGCGGAGCTGGACCGGGCCGCCAAAACTTCCTGCGCCCTGGATAAACTGACGGCGGCCCAGCGTCTGGGGGCCATGGCGTATTACTATGAAGGACAAAGCGGTACCGGCCATGAAAATATCGTTACCTCGGTGATTGCGGGGAACACCCTGCTTACCGCCCATCACGTGCCGGTGGCCGGCGAATGTGAAGTAAAAAACGTCATTGCCATGAAGATCATGGATCTTTTCGGAGCGGGGGGGTCGTTCTCGGAACTGTACGCCATGGATTTTACCGATGACGTGGTCCTTTGGGGGCACGACGGCCCTGCCCATCCGGCCATAGCCGAAGGGGCGGTGGCGCTGGTGCCCCTGCCGGTGTACCACGGAAAACCGGGAAAGGGCCTTTCCATTCAGATGAGCGTCAAGTACGGGCCGGTAACTTTCCTGTCGGTGGTTCAGGACAGGGGCGGCAGGGCTTTCCTGCTCTGTGCGGAGGGGGAATCGGTTCCGGGGCCGGTACTGCAGATTGGTAATACCAACAGCCGTTATAAATTTTCGCTTCCTGCCCGGGATTTTGTCAATGCCTGGGCAAAGGCAGGGCCGGCCCATCATTGCGCCATAGGGGTCGGACATATCGCCGGAAAACTAGAAAAGTTCGCCTTTCTGGCCGGCCTGGAATTTGTGCGTATTTAAAGCGGGTGCGAGGAGGTCTTTGTGGACGCTGAATACATTTTACAGCTTAAATCTATTAACAAATCTTTTCCCGGAGTGAGGGTTCTGGAGGATGTTCACTTTCAACTTCGTCCGGGGGAAATTCATGCCCTTATGGGGGAAAACGGCGCGGGAAAGTCTACGCTTATCAAGATTGTTTCCGGCGTTTACCAGCCCAACAAAGGTGATATCTTTTTCAACGGGGAAAAGGTTACCATCAGGTCTCCCCTGGATGCCCAGGCCCTGGGGATTGCCGCGGTTCACCAGCATGTAACAAGTTTTCCCGATCTTTCCGTGGCGGAAAATATTTTTATGGGGCATGAAAAAACACACCCTGTTTTTAAGGCGATCGACTGGAAACTGATGAACAAGATGGCCAATGAGCTTTTGGAACAGCTCGACGCCAAGTTCGACAGCCGTGTCCAAATGGGAAACCTTTCCGTTGCCCAGCAGCAGATTGTTGAAATTGCCAAGGCCCTTTCAACCAATACCGCCGCAAGCCGTACCCGGATCATTATCATGGACGAGCCGACCGCGGCTCTGTCCAACCGGGAAAGCGAGGACCTCTATAAAATCATACGGAACCTTAAGCAAAAGGGCATTGCGATCATCTTTATTTCCCATCGTTTTGAAGATATGTACAATATTGCCGACAGGGTTACGGTGATGCGGGACGGCAGGTACATCGATACCTGGGACGTATCGAAGGTGAGCGATCATACCATGGTGATTGCCATGGTTGGCCGGGAAATTGTACAGTTTTTCCCGAAACGGGAGGTTGTGCCGGGGGAAGAAATTTTCCGGGTAGAAAACCTTGCCCGGACCGGGTTTTTCAAGGATGTAAGTTTTAATCTGCGCCGGGGAGAAATACTGGCCCTTACCGGGCTTGTGGGTTCAGGGCGTACCGAGGTCTGCGAGGCGATCTTTGGCGTAACCGGCTATGATTCCGGAAAAGTTACCCTGGAGGGAAAGGCCCTTAAGCGGGAAAACCCTTCGGCATCGATCAATGCCGGTATAGGCTACCTTCCCGAAGACCGGCACCGGCAGGGACTTGTGCTGCCCTGGGAAATAGCCAAAAATATCTCCCTTGCGGCGCTGGAAAAATTTGCCCTGCGGGGCTGGCTTAATGTAAAGAAAGAAAATACATCCGCCAAGGAACTGGGGGAAAAACTCGGCGTGCGGGCCCAGAGCGTTCATGACAAAGTATCTACCCTTTCGGGGGGTAATCAACAGAAAGTGGTTTTTGCCAAACTGCTAAACTCCGACATGAAGGTAATTATCCTGGATGAGCCGACCAAAGGCGTGGATGTCGGCGCCAAGACCAGTATTTATGAAATAATGAACGACCTTGCCGCCATGGGTTATGGCATTATCATGGTGTCGTCGGAAATGCCCGAGGTGCTTGGAATGAGCGACCGGGTGGTAATTATGCGAGAGGGCCGGGTAACGGCGTTCCTGGAAACAAAAGATGTAACCCAGGAGATAATACTGCGCTATGCCATGCAGGATACGGCGCAGACGGCTTAAAGGGAGATTTTATGGAAAGGGGAAACGCTGTACCGTTTACCGAACGCTTTAGGGAACTGGGGCTTATCATCTTTATCGTTATCATTGCGGCACTGATTCAGATCCGGAATCACGAATTTCTTACCATTGTTAATATCCGGAACATCTTAACCAATACGTCGATCCTGGCGATCCTTTCGGTAGGGATGATGATGGTTCTGCTGACCGGCGGCATAGATTTGTCCATAGGGGCTTCCATGGCCTTTACCGGCATGGTTACCGCCCTTACGGTAAGCGCCAACCCCGGACTTCCGGTATCTGTTCTGCTCCTGGAAAGCACCTTCCTTGGGGCGGCTGTGGGTTTGGTTGTGGGCGTTTTGGTAGCGCGGTTTTCGATACTGCCTATTATTGCAAGCCTTGGCCTGATGAATGTCGTGCGGGGCCTTACCTATGTGGTATCCGGGGGAGCCTGGGTCAGCGCCTACCAGATGCCCGCGCACTTTAAAGCTTTTGCCACCGGGACGGTGCTGGGCGTTAACAACCTGATTATCGCCGCGATAATTGTGAATGTGCTCTTCTATTTCTTTATCAATTATACCAGGACCGGCAGGCGGATCTATGCCGTTGGTTCCAGTCCCGAGGCCGCGGCGATTGTGGGGCTTCCGGCAAAGCGAATCGTCCTTTTGGTGTATATACTTATGGGCGCCCTGGCGGGTCTTGCCGGCATACTCTGGGTATCCAAGTATGCCTCTGCCCAGGGGGATACGGCGGTTGGTTATGAGATGAATGTTATCGCCTCCTGCGTGCTTGGGGGTGTCAGCGTATCGGGGGGGCGCGGCAAGGTTTTTGGACTGCTCCTGGGGGTAGTGCTCTTTGGCATCCTGGCCAATGCCCTGCCTTTGATCAACGTGTCTCCGTTTTGGCAGCAAGCCATACAGGGTTTTGTGATTCTTTTTGCGATTATCACAAACGTCATCATCAAGCGTAATAATGACCGGGCAGTACTGTACCGCCGGGTAATATAGGAGCTTCCCGTGAATAAAAGAACCCTGCAGATAAAAAAACCCTGGAACCTTAGGGCATTTCTTTTTCAGTGGGAATGGCTGTTGATAGTAATATTTATCCTTATCCATATCCTTAACAGTTCCATTTCTCCCTATTACCTTAATGCCAACACTTTTTTCAATACCCCCAGAAGTTTTCTGGATAAGGCGTTTATCGTTCTTCCCATGATGTTTGTGATCATCCTGGGGAATATTGATATTTCCGTCGCTTCCAATGTTGCCCTTACCTCGGTACTGATGGCGGTTCTCTACAACGCGGGGCTTCCTATGTCCCTGGCCATTGCCGCGGCCCTTGTTATCGGGACAGCCCTGGGAGGCTTTAACGGGCTTTTGCAGATCCGGTTTCCTGAGCTGCCGGCGATGATCATCACCCTTTCCACAATGACCATTTACCGGGGGCTGGCCTACGTGATCCTCCAGGACCAGGCCGCGGGGGGATTTCCCTCATGGTTCAGCTTTTTTGCCTGGGGAAATGTGGGGCCCTTTCCCTTTATCTCCATCGTGTTTGTCATAGCGGCGCTGATTTTTGGCGTTTTACTTCACTGTACAAGCTTTGGCCGTGTTCTTTACGGCATGGGCAATAATCTTACCGCCTGTAAGTACTCGGGAATACACACAAAACGGGTCCTGCTTATTGTAAGCCTTCTTACGGGGCTTATGTCGGCGGTCTGCGCGATCTTTCTTACTTCCCGCATGGGAAGTACCAGGCCCAATGTGGCCCAGGGTTATGAACTGGACGTAATTGCCATGGTGGTTCTTGGCGGCGTAAGTACCTCCGGGGGAACCGGGCGCATTGCCGGACCTCTTTTGGCGATCTTTATTATCGGGTTTTTAAATTACGGCCTGGGGCTTGTTAACGCGTCGGCGCAGGTGATCCTGGTTGTATTGGGATTGCTCTTGGTTTTGTCGGTTCTGGTAATGAACCTTCGTATTTCGGGTAAACAGTCCGTATAGTACGGGCTAATTATAGTTTAGGAGGAAAAAGATGAAGACAATGAAAAAAGTACTGCCGCTTTTGATGCTTGCAGTACTTGGCTTGGTTCTGCTGGGAGCATGTAAACCCAAGCCCGCAGAGGCGGCGGCGGCCAGCAGTCAGTATGCTATCGTGTTCAAGAGTACGGGGAACCCCTACGGCGAACGGCAGATGGGCGGTTTCGAAGAAGGCATCAAGGAACAGGGCTTTGAAGCGATCCTCAGGGCGCCCGATCTTCCCACCGCGGAAGCTCAGATCCAGATGATCGAACAGCTTATTGCCCAGCGGGTGGCGGCAATTTGTATTGTCGGCAACGACTTTGACGCGCTTCAGCCGGTTTTAAGCAACGCCATGAACCAGGGGATTAAGGTATTTTCTCTGGACTCTTCAGTTAACCCCGCCAGCCGCATGACCCATGTTAACCAGGCGGACTCTGAAAAGATAGGCCAGACACTGGTAGAGGCGGCTTATGATCTTGCCGACGGCAGCGGCGAATTTGCTATTCTCTCTGCCACAAGCCAGGCGTCGAACCAGAATCTCTGGATCGACTACATGAAAAAAGAACTGGAAAAACCCCAGTACGCTAACCTGAACCTGGTTAAGATAGCTTACGGTGACGATCTCCGGGATAAATCAACCTCGGAAACCGAAGCCCTTATTGCAAGCTATCCCAACCTTAAGGTTATTGTCGCCCCCACCACCGTAGGCATCGCTGCGGCCGCCAAGGTTACCACCGACAGGGGTCTTATAGGCAAGGTACACGTTACCGGCCTTGGACTGCCTTCGGAAATGGCCGACTACATTGACAACGGAGCATGCCCCTATATGTACCTGTGGAATCCTATTGATGTAGGATATTTGGGCGCTTATGTCGGCACCGCCCTGGCAAATGGAGCAATTACCGGTGCCGAAGGAGAGACCTTCAGCGCCGGACGGCTTGGCAGCTATACTATCACCAAGGCCCCTGACGGCGGAACCGAAGTACTCCTTGGCCCTCCCTTTAAGTTTGAACCTTCCAACATCAATGACTGGAAGAGCGTGTATTGATAGCCAAGCTTAAAGGTAATTTCAAAATAACCGTTTTTGAAATTGGCTGAGGAAACTTCCTTAAAAAAACTGTCCGAAAGCCTTCGGGCTTTCGGACAGTTCTTGCGCCAAACCCATCACAACGAATCCGCGGTCAGTATCCTTTTTCCTTAAGTTCCGCCACCATGCGAATGTAGTACTCTATCACGTCAAACCCCCGGTAATCGGTTCGTTTCAGGTCGATAATGTCCCCATGGGAAATGCCCCGGCCGGTTTCCGATTCCACGGTACCCCGGAATTCCCCCCACACGGCGGAGGCGGTACTTACCAGGCCGTCGTTATCCCCTTCCATGGACCTGATAAGGCGGTAAGTCAGGGACAAAAGCGGATCGCTGGAAGCGCTTTTCATCCGGCTCATAAAACTTTGATAATATACCCCCGGAACGTCGGGAACGGTTTTGTTGAATTCTTCACTGCTCGCGGTGGCAAATTGACGGGTGGCGGTATAGAAATTGGGGTTTTTATCTCCCAAACGGCGAAAGGTTCCGTCAAAGCATTTTGCCGTAAAGCGGTAAACCCAGCCGGGGAGGGCGCAGGCCCGGTCCACAAAACGGCAGCCCCGGTGGGGCGTGCTGATGGTGGTCAGGGAAGCTACCTTGTCTGCCATGCCCAGGATGCTTATCGCGTAGCGGGAATCCAGGCCCCCCTTGGAATGGGCAATAATGTTAACCTTTTCCGCCCCCGTCTCTTCCAGTACCGACAAGATCCTGTCCCGTAAATCCCCGGCGTTATCCGCCACGGTTCCCACCGCTTCCTGGCTGCCGTAATACACTGAAGCCCCGTTACGGATAAGTTCCCGGGGTATGCGTCCCCAGTAGTTAAAGTACTTAAGATCCCGGAAGAGTATTCCGTGGACCATCACCAGAGGGTACCTGGTTTTGCAGATATCCTTTTCCGCCCTGACAAGATGAAGATTCGCTTTGTATAGGGCAAAATCGTATTCTTCGTATACCAGGCGGCAGGCGTACAAAAGGACGATGACGTTCAGCGGCGGTATCCACATGGTAAGAAGGATGATGATCCGCCGGAACAGGCCAAGCCGTTTGGAGGTACAGAAGATCCTGACGACGCCGTTCCCCAGGATAAAAAACGATGTCAAAATCCCATACACGGCGTTGCCGATAAATAGGGCGTTCGGGATTTCCCCGTTCCGCCGCAGCAAAAGCCAGCTTACCGTCAGCAGGGGAAGCTCCAGTATCACCGCCCAAAGCCCCGCGTATACCAGATACCGCCCGCCTATCATCACCGACAGCCGGAACCGTCCCGCCCGGTCAAGGAACGACCCTTCTTTTTTCAGTATCTTTCTTTTGTTCCGGGCGGGGAACACATTCAGCCGTATCCATACATAAAAGATACAGATCCCCGCCCAGGCCAGAGAAACGGCGCGGAGGGGAACGGGAAAGCCGGCGGGATTAACCCGGTAAAACCAGAAAGCTCCCAGGGGTATGTTAAGGGCCAGGGGAAGGTACAGTGTTAAGGGCAGGGGATGAAGCAGATTGATTTTTCCCGCGCCGTCCAGCGCAAGGAGTACGCCCGCCGCGGCCAGGAACAGCATAAAGGCTGTCATGGCTGGGGATTAACAATGGACGAAAGATACCGCCGCCGGGAATTCACCAGGGACTTTAGTTCCTGAAGCATATTTTTGTCTACCTCTTCCGCAATGGGATAAATATACCGTACCGTTTCGTCCGTATACCGGGCGATAAATTCGGTATTCACGACAAAACCCAGGGAAATCATGTTGGAGATCCGGTCCGCGGATTTAAGAATCTTGGCGTTCCAGGAGCCGGTTTCCCTTATTCTGGTCAGAAAGTCACTCTTGGGTTCTCCCGGATTACGGGTTACCTGAAGCACCAGATCGTATACCGCGGGGCTTTCATAATCAATGGAAAGCAGGAGGTTGTGGTTAAAGTCGGGAATGTCTTCGATAACGTCGTGGACCAGGGCCGCCTTCAAAATCACCGAATCTATGTAGCCGTAGTCGATGAGGGTTGCCATGGTATCGAACTGGTGGCGAAACATGTTGCCGCCCCCCTCCCGGGTTTTCCCGATCAACAAGGTAGCAAGCTGCATATAGGGGGCCAGATAGGTTCCCTTAAGCAGCATCATCTCATAGGAAGTCATGCAAACCTACCCCCTAGTACAGACGGAGGCCGCGCCGGTGTATCGAACATGAAACTCACGCAAACCCCTTGAGGTACGTTTCTATTTTGCCGGTCCGTTCCCGGGCTTCGGCAAGCTTTTGCTTTTCCCTTTCCACCAGTTCCGCCGGAGCGTTTTTAACAAATTCGGGATTGGCGATCTTTGCTTCCAGGCCGACGATAAACTGTTTATCCCGGCCCAGGTTTTTTTCAAATTTTGTCCGCAGGGCTTTCAGGTCTACCGCCTCGCCTATGAAGAGCAGCGCTTCCCAGCCTGTTCCTGCCAGGGTGACGGCCCCCGCCGCGCCGCCCTCTTCGGGAGCGGTCCGCAGTTCCCCAAGCCCTGCGAGAAGTTTTACCAGTTCGGCGTTTTCCGCCAGGAAGGGGGCTTTGTCAGCCCCGGCCGTCACAAAGGCCCGCAGCTTTTTATCCGGCGTTATGGTACACTCGCTGCGGCAGGTCCGGATCTGACGGACCAGATCCTGGAGGAAGGCAAATTTGGCCTCGTTTTCGGGATCATCAAGTTTTTCGTTATATTCGGGATACGCGGCGTTAACAAGCAATGTTCCGCTTCCTTTACATTCCCCCGGCAGTTTGCCGTAAATTTCTTCGGTAACAAAGGGAATCAGCGGATGGAGGAGCCGGAGCGATTGGGCAAGAACGTCAAGCAGCACCGTGGCGGCCCGGTCCTTTTCCCTATCGGGATCGCCCTCTTTGATTGACAGCGGCTGACCTTGAGTGGACAACGGCTGTCCCTTAAGGGACAGCGGCTGTCTTTTGATAGACAGCTTGGAAGCTTCCACATACCAGTCGCAGAAATCGTTCCAGAAATATTCATACGCGGAGATGGCTGCGTCATTAAAGCGGTAGGAGCTAAAAGCTTCGGTCATGGTTTTGGCGGCGGCGTTGAGCCGGGAATAGATCCACCGGTCAACCGGAAGGAGTTCCGGCCGCTCCACGATGTTCCGGCCTTCCATGTTCATCAGGATGTAGCGGCCGGCATTCCAGACCTTGTTGGCAAATTTCGATCCCAGCCTGAAAGATTCCCTGTCCACCAGCAGATCCTGGCCCTGGGCGCACATGAACGCCAGGGTATATTTAAGGGCGTCCGCGCCAAACTCGTCCACCAGTTCCAGGGGATCCAGGCCGTTCCCCAGGCTTTTGCTCATCTTCCGGCCCTTCTTGTCGCGGATAAGGCCGTGAATATAAATGTCCCGGAACGGCGCCTTGCCGGTAAACTCCATACCCGCCATGATCATCCGGGCCACCCAGAAAAAGATGATGTCATAGGCGGTTATCAATGCCTGGGTGGGATAAAAGGTTTTGTAATCCTCCGTTTCGCAGGAAGGGTTTTCCCAGCCCAGGGTGGTAAAGGGCCAGAGCCAGCTGGAAAACCAGGTATCCAGCACATCCTGGTCCTGCTCCACCTGGGGCGAACCGCATTTGGGACAGGCGGAAAGATCCGTCCGGGATACGGAGGTTTCCCCGCAGGCGGAACATTTCCAGGCGGGGATACGGTGACCCCACCAGAGCTGGCGGCTGACACACCAGTCCCGGATATTTTCCAGCCAGTGCCGGTAGGTGTTTTCCCATTTCCGGGGATAAAAGACAATTTCCCCCCGCCGCCACGCGGCCAGGGCTTTTTCCGCCAGGGGCTTCATCCGTACAAACCACTGCTCCGACAGGAAGGGCTCAATGACCGTATGACAGCGGTAGCAGTGGCCTACGGCGTGGCGGATTGCCTCGTCCCGGATAAAATAACCGCCCCCGGTTAAATCCCCGAGTACCGCTTCCCGGGCGTCTTTGACCGTTAGGCCTGAGTACTTTGCGGGGACCTCGCCGTTCAGGCGGCCTTCGGCGGTCAGAATATTGATCACCGGAAGCCCGTGGCGCTTTGCCAGATCCCAGTCGTTGGGATCGTGGGCGGGGGTGATCTTTACTACCCCGGTGCCAAATTCCCTGTCCACATAGGTATCGGCCACCACGGGGATAAGCCGGTCCGTCAGGGGAAGGAGAACCTGTTTGCCTACCAGGTCCCGGTAGCGTTCATCTTCGGGATGAACAGCCACCGCGGTATCCCCCAGCATTGTTTCGGGCCGGGTGGTGGCCAGTTCAATATAGCCGGCGGAACCATCCGCCCTGCCGCTGGAGTCCGCCACGGGATACCGGATATGGTACATCTTTCCGGCGACATCCTCGTGATCCACTTCGTCATCCGACAGGGCGGTACCGCAGGAACAGCACCAGTTAACCAGGTAATTCCCCTTGTAGAGGAGGTCCCGCTCGTAGAGGGAGACAAACACTTCCCGCACCGCCCGGGAAAGGCCCTCATCCAGGGTAAACCGTTCCCGGGACCAGTCTACCGACGCGCCGATTCGGGCAAGCTGGCGGGAAATAACCCCGTGATGTTCCCTGGCCACCTTCCAGGCTTCTTCCACAAATTGTTCCCGGCCCAAACTGCGGCGATCCACGCCCCTTTCCCGGAGCCGTTTTTCCACCACATTCTGAGTGGCAATTCCCGCGTGATCCGTACCCGGCACCCAAAGGGTTTGTTCGCCCCGCATACGGTGAAAGCGGATGACAATATCCTGGAGAGAATTGTTCAGTCCGTGACCCAGGTGAAGAACGCCGGTTACATTGGGCGGGGGAATGACGATAGTAAAGGTTCTACCGTTTACCGTTCCATCCTCCCGGGACCCGGGCTTAAAAGCGCCGGAATCTTTCCACAGGGCGTAAATCCTGTCTTCAAAGCTTTTTGGATCGTAGGCTTTTTCCAGCTCAATCGCCTTCATGCATGCTCCTTAACCTTGTTCAAATATAGCAATGCCCGCTCTATTTCATCAATCACGCTGTCCGGGGTGGAAGCGCCGGCGCTGAGCCCCACCACGGGGTACGCGCCGGCTTCCGCCGGCAAATCCGCGGCGGATTCGGCAAGCCAGGCGGGCTTGCCGCATTCCCGCGCGATAGACAGAAGCCGCCGGGTATTGGCGGAATTCCGGCCCCCGGCTATGACCAGGGCGTCCGCCAGGGAACAGAGTTCCCGCAGGGCGTTCTGCCGGTCCCGGGTTGCCCCGCAGATCGTCCTCTGTACTTCCAGATTGGGAAAACTCTTTGTCAGCGCCGCCGCAATGTCCGAGTATTCGGCTTCGGAAATCGTGGTCTGTCCTATCAGGGCGGTTTTTACGGGGAAATTCTCCGGCGCCCCGTTCAGCGCGGTCCGGGCGGCGGCCTCCGCCTCTTCGGGGCTGCCCACAATAATACAGGGGGGAAAGGTTTCGCCCGCCGGAACTTTTCCGGTTTCACCAACGGCTTTACCGCTGTCCCTGCCAAGGGCGCCGCCGCGGATGTCTCCGAGGCCGCCGTTCTTTCCCGTCAGGACATAACCGTATATGCCCTGGATTTCCGCGTGATCCCGCTCCCCCGCCAGAAAAATCAAATACCCCCGTTCCGCCAGGGACCGGGCCGCGAGCTGGCTGGCCTTAACCCGGGGGCAGGTGGCGTCCACAATCCTGAAGGCAGATTTTTTCCGCCCGTCCCGATCTCCCCGGAGGAGCAGCTTTTTTTCCACCCCGGGACTGATCCCGTGGGCCCGGATAATAACCGCCCCGTTCCGGAAATCCCGGCCCGGCTTTTCAAGGTCCGCTTCGTCCAGGATCCGGACGCCCCGGTCCGCCAGAAAAGCAAGGGTCTGGGGATTGTGTATCAGGGGACCCATGGTATAGACCTGTTCAGGTCCCGCGAGCTCCGCCTCCGTCATTTCAACCGCCCGGCGTACTCCCATACAGAACCCCAGAACCTTTGCCCGTAAAACTTTCATGCTGTCCGCCGGAAATGAACCGGAGCCGGAAAATCCGGCTCCGGTACGTCTAGGCGCCTGCCTCGGCGGGTATTTGAGCGGGTTTTTGTTTAAATTTCCTTTCCCACAGGTATACAAAACCGTTGGCGATAAAGATCGTGGAATACACCCCGGACACCAAACCCACCAGCAGGGCCAGGGCAAAATCCTTCATGGATCCGCCGGTAAAGATATAGAGGGACAGAACCGCCAGCATCGTGGTGAGGGTAGTAATAAAGGTACGGCTCAGAGTTTCGGTGATGGAACGGTTCAGAACCGTTTTAAAATCATCGTTGGGATAAATACGGCGGGTTTCCCGTACCCGGTCAAAAATAACAATGGTATCGTTGATCGAATACCCCAGGATCGTGAGGATTGCGGCAATAGTGGTAGTATTGAATTCCATCCTGGTCCAGACAATAAAGGCCACCATGATAAGGGCATCGTGCACGATCGCCAGCACCGCTCCGATGGCATACTGGGGTCTAAAACGGATCGACGCGTAAAGCAAAATCAAAACCAGTGTTGCCGCCAGAAGCCAGCCGGCCTGATCCGCCAGGGTTTTGGAAAACCGGGAGCCGACATAATTAGAGCTGGCTACCGCCGTTTCCCCTTCGCCCAGATATTTGTCCAGGGCGGCGGCAATATCGGTGGTTTGAAAACCCGGCTGAAGGTCGGTGTCCTGCAGGCGGATCAGAAAACGGCGCTCGGTAACATCGCCCAGGACCTGCACCGACGGCTCCCCAAAGCCGGCCAAAGCTTCCCTAATCGTTTCCAGCTGAACCGGGGAAGCTTCCCGGGAGAGATAATGGACCCAGTACGGTTCCGGCCCCAGGGCCGGAGCAGACTGGGCGTCCAGGGCCAGATGTCTGAAAGGGGTCGCGCCGGGAACGGCGCTGACGGCGGAGATGTCTTCCATTTGATCCAGGGCCTGGGCAAAAGCCCCCACAGTTTCATAATCCGCCAGAAGGTATTCATAGGTAACGCCCCGGATTCCCGCGCCGGAAACGGCCACGGTCAGGCTGGTATTGTTCAGGGAAACAGCCGCATTGCCCGGGCCGGTATAGGTTAGGCTGAAAGCCCGGGGGGCAAGCTGCACCTCCTGAATCAGCCCGGCCTGGAAATCAATCCCCAGGTTAAAACCCCAGACTATATAGCCCGCAATTCCGGCGACAATTAAAACCACGGAAAGCACCGTGGCGGGAATAAAAAAGCGGGTAAACGGGATAATAGTTTTCATGCCCTTCCCCCGCTTCTTTCCGCCGCCGGTTCGGCCTGTTTGATAAACCAGCCCACCGACAGTTTTTTACTTCCCATGACATCGGTACCGAAATCAAAAATAAGGCGGGAGACAAAGAGGGCCGTAAATACCGAAGAAAACACCCCGATGGCCAAGCTTACCGCGAAACCCTGAATAGGGCCGGTTCCCAGCTGGGAAAGGAACATCGCGGCAATAAAGGTGGTGATATTGGAGTCCATGATGGCCCAAAAGGCCTTGTCAAAGCCCGCGTCCACCGCCGCCCGGCGTCCTTTACCCAGCCGGAGTTCTTCCTTCATCCGCTCAAAGATGATGACATTGGCGTCTACCGCCATGCCGATGGTGAGGATAAAGCCCGCGATACTGGGCAGGGTCAGGGTAAAATTAAAGGCCGAAAGGATACTGAACATTAAATAAATGTTCAGTATCTGGGCAATGATGGCGTTGATCCCCCCGCCGTGGTAATAGATCAGCATAAAGAACATAACCACCGCCAGGCCGCCCAGGAGGGCGTACAATCCCCGGGTAATGGTATCCGCCCCCAGGGAAGGGCCGATGGACTGCTGGTTGACCACGGAAAGTTCCACCGGCAGCGCGGCGGTTCTGAGGGTAATGGCGATATTGTTCGCCTCTTCCATGCTCATGCCGCCCCCGGAAATCTGTACCGATTCATGAAGGGGCTCGCTGATGGTCGCCACGGATTTAATACGATTGTCCATGATAATGGCCATGGGCCTGCCCACATTGGCGGAGGTAAACTCGTTGAATATCCTTCCACCCTCGGAATCAAGCAGGAAGGTAACCCCGGGCCTGCTGGTGGTATTGTCCCGTTGAACCATGGCGCTCCGGATATAGACGCCGTCCAGACCCACCTGCTTTTTGACGGCCCTGTAACCGATCCACTGATCCAGGCCGTAACGGTCTTTTTCGTACTGACCCAGGATCAGCACATCGTCCGGTACAATCCCCCCCACCGGGAGGGTACCGTCTTCGCCGGGAACCGTGGCGGGATGATCAACCAGGTACGCCTCGAAAGCCGCGGTGGCCTCCATGTCAACAATCTGAAAGGTCAGCCCCCCCTTCCCCATGATGATGGACTGGATCCGTTCGGGGTCCGCGCTGCCGGGAATTTCCACATAGATTTGATCCGTTCCCTGCTTCCGTATGACCGGTTCGGTAAGGCCGAAACGGTCGATACGGCTGTTAAGCACCTCCAGGGCCTGATCAAAGACGACTCCCCGTTCCGCGTCGGTAGGGACGTGGCCGTACTGTTCGCTGAACCTTTCATCCAGCGCGGCCATATCCCCCTGGAGCACAATGGAAAGCCCGCCGGACAGATCCAGCCCCAGCTGTACGGCGTTCTGCTGAAAGTTTTTAAGCTTGAGGATCCGGTCCCGGTAATGGGATTCGATCAGGTCCCGGACATCGGACCGGGAAAAAACCTTCTGCAGCGCCGCGGCGTTCCAGGCTGCGGGGGCGGGGATACCGGCGTTTCTATATTCCTTTTTTGCCCTGGAAACAAGGTACTCCATTCCCCCGGGAACATCCTGGTTGTTCCGGACGGCGGAGATAAGCTGTTCCAGGTCCCGGCTGGCGGTCTGGCGGGCGTAATCCCGGATCTGTTCCCGGGAAGCCAGGGCAAGGTTCTGTTCATCCCGGGGTACAAAAAAATACCACCTGACGGTAGGATACAGGAAAGCGAGGCAAATTCCCATCACCAGCAGGACGATGAAAAACCGGTAACGCTTTTTCATGTTTATTCAGCCGGCTCCCCGGAGTCTTTGTCTTTGGCCACCGCTTCTACGGTGGCAATGGCGCTTCTGGTAAACTCGATCTTGCAGTTTTCGTCTACCTTAAGAATAACCGAAGTATCCCGGACGCTCTGAATAACCCCGTGGATACCGCCGATAGTCACAATCCGGTCCCCCTTTTTAAGGGCTTGCAGCATTTTTTGGGTTTCTTTTTGTTTTTTGTTCTGGGGCCGTATCATAAAAAGATAGAAAATAGCCACGATCGCCACAATGGGAAGCATGCCGATGATAGTCTGCTGGGGGCTTGACTGCCCGCCCCCCGGAGCGGCCATGAGCAGGGAAAAGAATAAGTGGTTCATATACCATCCTTAAAAAAGTGAGTGCGTCCAGCCTAGCACGGAAGCCCACGGAGGGTCAACAGGCCGCGGCCGTCCCGGCAATTGGGCCGCCATGGATTTTTCCACATGATGCGGCGCGGCCAATAGCAATTTACCTAAAATCATGTATACTGAAATTGATGGGCAGTTACCATGTTCCACGCGCTGCCGGAGTATCCTAAGGAGATTATGACCGCTGATTTTTTACGCATCCTGTTTACCGTTCTTCTGGTGATGGATCCCATTGGAATAGTTCCCCAGTTCCTTTCCGTTACCGCCCGTTATGACAGGCCGACCAGAAACCGGGTGATCCTGAAGGCGGTATTGATTGCCGGCGTGGTCCTGGTGGTGTTTCTGCTGGCCGGAAAGCTGCTGCTTGATTTTTTCGGCATCATGCCCGGAGCGTTTTATATTTCCGGGGGCATTCTCTTTTTTCTTATTGCCTTCCAGATGATCTACTCAAAACCGGGAAACCGCAGTATCCCGCAGGAGAAGCCGCCTTCGGATTCCGCGCGCTCCGCCGGGGGGGACGAAAGTTCCCCCGCATCCTCCGACAGCCATGTCTCGACGGCCGTTTTCCCTCTGGCGATTCCGCTTATTGCGGGCCCCGGACTCCTTACGGTGATCATCATGTTTGTCACCACCGGGCCGGGCTGGCTGTATTCGGTGTCCCTGCTGTTCCCGGCAATCGTTATCAGCCTGGGGGCAGCTTTTGTGGTGCTTCGCTGCAGTACCCTGCTCCTTAACTTTTTAGGCGTCATGGGTATCATGATCATGGAAAAAATCATGGGCCTTATCCTGGCGGGATTTGCCGTCCAGTTTATCTACAACGGTCTGGTGGAACTGGGCATTGCGGGGGCTTAGGGTTCCTTCCGGTACGCTTTGTCCGTAATGGTAAACGCCGCCAGCGCTTCCTTGCTGCCCCGGATGGTTTTATCCGCAAAGATGAAGATCGTTTTTGCCCCGTTTGCTTCCGCCAGGGCGCGGCCCTGTTCGTACCCCAGGACAAAACAGGATGTGGACAGGGCGTCGGCATCCATGGATGAAGCGGCAATAATCGTTACCGAAAGGATGCCGTTTTCCACGGGATAACCCGGCGGGCTTGCCGATGTCTCCGCCGGACTTTCCCGATCCCCGCCGCCGGCCCTGCCGGTAGTAAGGATGTGATGGTAGCGTTTTCCGTCTGCGCCGGTAAAGTACCGTTCGTAGATGCCGGAGGTAACTACCGATGCGCTTTCTGTTTCCAGAATGCCCACATAGCTTCCCCGTTCGTCCAGGGGGTTTTGTATTCCGACCCGCCAGGGCTGCCCGTCGTCTTTGTTCCCCCAGATATAGATGTTCCCCCCCAAATCGATAAGCCCCCGCCGGATTCCCGCTTCGTTCAGTATCCGCACCAGTTCATCGGCGGCATACCCCTTGGCGATGGCTCCCAGATCCAGCAGCATGCCGGGCCGCCCAAGAAACGCCCGGCCGCGGAAATTACCCGAATCCTGAACCCCGGCGGGCAGCAGTTCCACATCCCGCCAGTTTACCAGGGCCAGGGCGGCGGCAATTTCTTCGGCCGCCGGAATTTGCGGCCCGCCGCCGTTGGCGCCGGCGTTATCGCCGTCCCTGCCGCCGATGTCCCACAGTTTTACCAGCGGACCCACCGTGGGATCAAAGGCGCCGCCGGAAGCTTCCGCAAAGTAAAGGGCCCGCTCCAGGACGGCGTACAATTCGGGCGTTACCCGCAGGGCCTCTTTTCCCGCGGCCCGGTTAACGGCGGCCAGTTCGGAATCTTCCCGGTTAGCGCTTAAAATACGATCCAGTTCCGCAAGCCGGGCAAAAAGACGGTCGTAGAGTTCGGGTCTTCCCTCATCAAAAAGATCGATGCGGCAGAAGGTGCCCAATACATATTCGGAACGGGCCTCCGGCGGATTGTTTGTGACACAGCCCGGCGGGAGAAAACAGGTAAGGGAAAAAACCACCATGGTCAGGATTTTTTTTGTAATCAAGGTTCCTTTGGCATAGAGAACGGCGAACTATAACCGGAGGCCCGCGGAGACTCCCCCGCCGGCAATATAGGGATACCCCGCCCGCAGGAAGGGGTCGACATACCAGCGTTCCCCCAGGGGGAAGCGCCAGCCCGCGGCCAGCCCCACGGAGATCCTCCCCGTTTCCGCGGGAACGGTAAAGTCCCCGTTCAGGGCAAAGAGCCCCGCGCCGGCTTCGGCCTGGGCAAAGAACCCCCCGTTTTCCCGGAATGGATATACCCGCAGGAACAGGCCCAGCTCCACCGTGGTAATCCCGCCCCCGGTAAAGCAGAAGGTCCGGAACCCCAGGGCCCCGTCTCCGTAGCCGTACCCCAGGCAGAGCCCCCCGCCAAAGGCCGCGCCCCGCTCGTTAAACAGGGCC
>JAISDG010000067.1 GCA_031265015.1 Spirochaetaceae bacterium
GGGAGAATATACAATGAATAAGTGTTTTCTTGTTGTTGTATTTTGTACCTTCGTCTGAAGCGGCAGCCGAATCACAACCGCAATTTTCGGCATTCGTGGTATTCTATTGGCATATATCGTTTGTGATCGCACCTTTCAGCTTATTATGCCAGTCCCGGGCTGTCGATAAATCATTTGGGAATTCATACCTATGACAGATTATAGAATCATAGGCATACTTCATTTGCCTGGCGCAATTTATTGCCGATATTTTTCCTGTCAAAGTTCCAAGTCCCGGGCATAAAACGCTTGTAATTTTTACGTCATTTCTTTTATTAAAGTTTGTTATTTCTATTAACCCTGCCCTAAATGCCAAATATGCGTTAACGGTGTTTGAAATATCCTCGGGGATTCTCATCGTTGGACATGATACTAAAAACTTAATTTTATCATTTTTGGTCGCAATGATAGCCGCAAGACCTACCGGAAGTTCTCCATAAAATTCATCGCGAATTTTATTTTGTAATGATTCCTGCAATTCCCAGCCAAAATATTTGCTGTACGCAAGATCAATACCGCCATCCATAAAACCAAATGAATTGGCTGGGCTAATTACAGCATCTGCTTTTATATCAAAAATATTTCCACAAGACACGTTCACATTTTGACAACCATTAAATTCGTGCTGCCATGCGGCCGCTAAATCATCATTTTTATCCCGTAGAAATAACCGCATGCTTACTCGTTTATGGCCGCGTTGATGGTGGAGATGGTCTTTTGCAGGGTTTCAATTTTCTGTAAATTCGCCGCGTTCTGGGCCTGAAGGCTTTCCAGCTGCCGGTCCCGTTCCGCCACGGTTTGGCGGAGGGCGCTGTTCTGCTCCTGGACGCCGTCGTGATTCCTTTGCAGTTCAGCCAGGGCCCGCTCCCGCTCCGCCAGGGCGGCGGCCTGATCCGCCAGGGCCGCGGCCTGATCCGAAAGCTGCCTCCGCAGGGCCGTTTCCGCGCCGGACGCTTCGGAAACGGGGGGGGCAATTTCCGCCGGCGTGAGGGATCCGCCTGCGGGCGGACCGGAACCTTCCGCGGCAGGGCCGGGGCTTTTCCCGTCCAGGGCGGAAAGGATTCCGGTCATGGCCGTGATGGCCGCCCCGTCGCTTTCCCGGCGGCTGCCGATAAGCTTAAGCTGCTGGAACGAGGGGGTGGCAAGGAATTCCTTCAGCGCCGCCAGGGTTCCCGCCGCTTCCCGGTACTGGCCGGCCTGGATCTGTTTTGAAAAGGCCGCGTAATACCCGGCAAGCTGCCTTTCCACCAGGGCGGCTTTTTCATCATCCCCCGTAAGTTTTGCCAGCTCCGCCCGGGCCGCTTCCAGTTCCGCCCGGTTCCGGGCGGAAATATCTTCCAGCGCCCCCTCCTGTTCCGCCAGCCGGGCGTGAAGCCGCGCCTCCCTCCGGCGGGCTTCCGCTTCCTGCTGCCGGGCCTCCGCAAGAATCAGGGCCCGTTCCGTTTCAAGCCGGGCCAGATCCCCCCGGTATCCTTCCTGCTGTCCCCGGAGGGCGGCCATGGTTTCCCGCTGCTCGCCGGTCAGGGCTTCCAGGGATTCCAGCCTGGCAAGCTCGTCGTCCACTTCCGTAATGCGCCCCTGCATGGCGCTGATATCCGCGTCCTTTCTGGTAAGCTGAAGGTTTACTTCCCGGCGGATTTCCCGGATCAGGGCCCGCTCGGTAATCCCCAGTTCCGCGCCGGATTCCCTGATCTCCGCCGAACCGGCGCGCTGGATGGAAAACAGCAGCAGCAGGCCCGCCCCAAGCAGCAGGATTCCGGCGGCGTTGACCAGCAGGGGGAAAAATCCCTTTCTGGACGCCTCTCCCCTGGCCGGAGGCCCGGGGGGAGGAAGCGCTTCCCGGCGGGAAGCCTCCTCTATGCGGCCCGAAATTTCCCGCCGTTCTTCATCGGAAAAAACTTCGATCCCCGCCCCGGCGTTTTCACCGGCGTTTTCACCGTTATTCCCTGTCAGTTCGTTCACTTCCATCAGCGTTCCCTTTAACAGTTTAAAACCTATGTAACTACCACCGCCAGAGCTTCCCTGGCGGAAATCCGCACCCCTCCGGCCTTGATTCCCTTGACGGCAAAATCCTGGACCTTAAAGGTTTCCGCAAATATTTTAAGCCGGGGCTTGGGCTTGTACTTAACGGTAAAACTGAACCTGGGCCGGGTATCGCCGTGGAGCACCGCGGAGCCGTCGGGAAGCAGGGCATAATCCTTGTTCATGATCCACCCCTCAATCCTGAAACGCTTGATGCAGGGATAATTGGTTTTCGGCTCCCTGTAGATGATGGTAAACACAAGGGACGAAAGAACTTCCTTGTTGGCTTCGCCGATGTACACCGCGCCGGGGCCCACAAAAGCTTTTTCGGGGATGTCCGTCACCGACCAGATGCCGTTGCTCCGGATCACGAGGATCCGGTCAAAGGGTGAAAGTTCCGCCGCCGTTTCACCGCCGGATACGGAGGTGCCCAGATAGCCCGTGACCCTGTCGTACTTGAGCTGCACGTCCCTGCGGACCACTTCCTTGACGTCGATCTTTTCAAAGGCCCCCACTTTGGTCCGCCGCTTTCCCCCGGAGAGTTCCTCGTCGGCCCTGATCGCTTCGATGATCTTGTCAAGAAATCCCAGGGCATAGGCGGTTATGTTTTTAAGGTGATGGTTGATCGCCTTGATCCGGCTTTGAATCGCGTCCATCTCTTCCCGGGCCTTGTTGATGTCGTAGAGCGAAATCCGCCGGATAGGAATTCTTAAAAGGTGTTCCACATCTTCCGCCGACACTCCCCGGGGGCCCGTTTCTTTGGCAAAGGGCTTAAAGCCCGAAATGACCGAATCGGCAACCCCCTTGGCGGTTTTCATTTTTTCGATAAGCTTGTAGATCCGCTCTTCTATAAAGATCCGTTCCAGGGTCCGCAGGTGCAGCTTGTCCAGCAGTTCCTTTTTTTCAAGTTCCAGCTCTTTGGTAAGGATCCGCACCAGGAGTTTGGCGTGGTATTTGATTACGTCTGTCACGGACATGACTACGGGCAGTCCGTCCCGGATCACCAGAAGGTTTACCGAGATCGACTGCTCGCATTCGGTAAAGCCGAAAAGGGCGTCCACGGTTTCTTCGGAATACACTCCCCGGGCAAGCTTGATTTCGATTTCCACATGCTCCGTGGTATAATCGTTGATCCCCTGGATCTTGATCCGCCCCGCCTTGGCCGCGGTCTCGATGCTGTTGATGATGCTTTCCGTGGTGGAGCCGAAGGGCAGTTCCCGGATAACGATACGCTTGGGGTCCGAGGTGTCAAGCCTGGCCCGGACCAGCACCTTGCCGTTTCCCTCCCGGTACTCCGACACGTCCACCAGGCCTCCGGTGGGAAAGTCCGGGTAGAGCTGGAACTTTTTCCCCTGGAGGCAGGCCTTTTCCGCTTCCAGCACTTCCAGCACGTTATGGGGCAGCACCCTGGTGGACATACCCACGGCGATCCCTTCGGCGCCGATAACAAGAATGACGGGGATTTTGGCGGGAAAGAGAACCGGCTCTTTTTTCCGGCCGTCGTAGGAATCCACCGTGGGGGTAAGCTTGGGATTGTAAAAGACATCCTTTGCCAGCGGGGTAACCCGGCACTCAATGTACCGGGGGGCGGAAGCGTTGTCGCCGGTATAGATATTGCCGAAGTTTCCCTGGCGGTCGATGAACAGATCCTTGTTGGCCAGCACCACCAGGGCGCTTCCGATGGAAGCGTCCCCGTGGGGATGGTACTGCATGCAATGGCCCACCACGTTGGCAACCTTGTGAAACTTGCCGTCGTCCATTTCAAACAGGGAATGGAGGATGCGCCGCTGCACCGGCTTAAGGCCGTCTTCCAGGTCGGGGATGGCCCTGTCCTTGATAACGTAAGACGCGTATTCCAGAAAATTCCGGTCAAACAGATTTTTTATATACGCCACATCCGCCCCTTGTACGTCCCTGCCCGCAGCCCGAATTCCTCCCCATTATCCCGCGTCCTCAATCAGGTTTTTCATGATATACTCCCGCCGCTCCGGAGTGTTCTTTCCCATGTAAAAGGACAGCACCGGGGGTACCGCTTTCAGGGTGTTCACCAGCACCGGCACAAGACGGATGTCTTCGCCGATAAACTGGCCGAACTCTTTGGGGCTTATTTCACCCAGGCCCTTGAAGCGGGTTATCTCGCTGGCCGGCCCCAAAGCGGACACCGCCGCGTCCCGTTCA
Organism: Spirochaetaceae bacterium; assembly: GCA_031265015.1. Taxonomy (GTDB): domain Bacteria; phylum Spirochaetota; class Spirochaetia; order Treponematales; family Breznakiellaceae; genus JAISBN01. The sequence continues at coordinate 4,240 of JAISDG010000067.1, forward strand.
TGTTCGTTGTAACAGTACCGGGTTTCCTTCTTGGTCCGCACCCGGAACAGGGGCGTTTCCAGAATAAAGACCCGGCCGGAAGTAACCAGCTCCTCAAAGTAGGAAAGAAAAAAGGTCAGGAGCAGGTTCCTGATGTGGAAGCCGTCAAAGTCCGCGTCGGTGGCAATGACTATCCGGGCATAGCGGAGGCCCTCAACATCGCTTTCTATTCCCAGGGCGGTCATCAGGTTATAGAGTTCCTCGTTCTTGTATATCGCCGCCTGCTTTTTCCCGTACATGTTTTCTATTTTTCCCCGGAGGGCAAAAATAGCCTGGGTCATTACGTCGCGGCTGCTGACCATGGAGCCCGCGGCGGAATCCCCTTCGGTAATAAAGATCGTGGAAAGATCCCCGTCCTGGCCGTCTTCAAGATGGTACTTGCAGTCCTTAAGCTTGGGGATCTTAAGGGATATTTTCTTTGCCGCTTCCCGGGCTTCCTTTTTAACGGCGCTCAGCTCCGTCCGCAGTTTTTCGTTGGCCATGATCTTCTGTTCCAGTTTTTTGGCGGCCTGGGGATTTTTATGCAGCCAGTCTTCGGTTCCTTCCCGCACCGCCTGAACCACCCAGGACCGGATGTCGCTGTTCCCCAGCTTGTTCTTGGTCTGGCTTTCAAAGACCGGGTTTTTTATCTTAACCGCCACCGCCGCGGTCGTACCCTCCCGGATATCCTCGCTTTTATAATCTTTTTTAAAGTAAGCCTGGATCCCCTTAAGGAACCCTTCCTTAAAGGCCGAAAGATGGGCGCCGCCGTCGCCGGTATACTGGCCGTTGACAAAGGAAAAGTACTCTTCCCCGTAATTGTTGGTATGGGTAAAGGCAAACTCAATATGCTGGCCCCGGTGGTAGCCCACGGGATAGAGGATGTCGTCGCCGGTCTCTTCGGTTAAAAGATCGTAGAGCCCGTTTTTGGACACATAGGATTTGCCGTTCAGGGTCAGGGTAAGTCCCGCGTTCAGGTAGGTATAATTCTTGATCCGCTTTTCGATAAACTCAAGGTTAAAACCGTAATTTTCAAAGATCCCGCCGTCGGGGGTAAACTCCACAAAGGTGCCGTTCTGTTTTGCCGCGGCGGGCATGGACGGGGCGCACTTGCCCTTCCGCCGGCTCTTTAAAACGCCCTGTTCAAAAACCGCCTCGGCAAAGTCCCCGTTCCTGATGCTCACCACCCGGAAGTGGGAGGAGAGGGCGTTTACCGCCTTGGTTCCCACTCCGTTAAGGCCCACGGAAAACTGAAACACGTCGTCGTTGTACTTGGCCCCGGTGTTGATCACCGACACGCACTCCACCAGCTTGCCCAGGGGTATGCCCCGGCCGAAGTCCCGCACTTTGACGGTTCCGTCCTTGACCAGCACTTCAATCTGCCTGCCGTTCCCCATGATAAACTCGTCAATGCCGTTGTCAATCACTTCCTTGAGCAAAACATATATGCCGTCGTCGGGATTGGAACCGTCCCCCAGCCGGCCGATGTACATGCCGGTCCGCAGCCGTATATGTTCCAGCGACGACAGGGTCTTTATTTTTGATTCGTCGTAGTCGCCCCTGGCCGCCGGCGTCAACTTTGCAGACGGCGTCAGCTTTGCGGACGGCGCCAACGTTGCGGACGCCGGCTTCCCGGCCGGCTTTACGGAGGATTCCTTTTTTGCTTTAGCCATCGGTACTCCTGGATTGCAGTTCATCTATTCTTTTATTCGCTTCGGCAATTTTCCGGTTTAGTTCCGCGATATTTTTTTCGTTTTCGGCGGCCCGGGTTTTCCGGCCCGAAACGGCTTTTTCAAATTTAAGTATTTTTTCCCGTTCCTTATCAACCGCGATTCCCGCCTCTATGCGCTCGATCTCCCCGCGGGTTTCCTCGGCGCTGTCTCCGTATTTCCCGGCCTTTTCCAGGGCGGCTCTGTCCTCGCCGTTCAGGCTGTCCCCGAAAACAGCGGCGGCGGATTCTCCAATCCGCAGGTACAGTTCCTGCAGATCCTGCCGCCGCCGGCCGGCCCTTTCCTGGAGTATTTTGATGCGCCGGGCGGGTTTTTCGGGAAAACCGAAGGAAGCGCGGATTTTGGCCTTTTCCCGTTCCAGTACCCCCAGGGCCCCGTCCAGTTCCGCAAGATTCTGCCGCAGAGCCCGGATATCCCGGAGGAGCGGGGAAAGATCTTCCCCCGGGTTTTCCCGGGGAGCGCCGCCGGCCGCAGGGTCCGCCGCACCGCCCGCCGCGTTAGCGCCGCCCGCCGCAGGGTCCGCCGTACCGCCCGCCGCGTTAGCGCCGGACGCCGCGTCCCCGGCATACGCTTCCCCCGCCTGCAGACAAATCCGGTCCAGCTGCCGGCCGATCCGTTTCAGGGAAGAGCGTATTATCAGCGCCTGAATGACCCGGCTCAGCCAGGAAAAAATCCCCCCGCTTCCGGCTTCCAGCTCCCGCAGCCGGTCCTCCAGGGAAGCGAACCGGGCAAGGGACAATTCCCGCTGCCGGCTGTAGGGCCCGCATTCCGCGGGAACCGGCCGCAGATCCAGAAGCAGGCGGCCGCAGCGCAGGTAGAGCGCGGACGCTTCTTCCCGGCGGTCCGCTCTCTCCATCAGCTTAACGCTGATCTCTTCATCAAGGGCCTTAATCCGGGCCAGGGCCCCCTGGATTACCTCGATGGAGGCTTCCGATTCGGCTATTTCCTGCTTAAACCGGCGGTAATCGCCTTCCCGGGCCCCCGGCAGGCCGCCGTCAAGCCGTTCCGCCAGGGATCTTCCCAAATCTTCCAGGATCCGGGTCCGAAACAGCATGTCTTCACGCCGTTTTTCGTTCAAAACCCGGATAGCCCTGTACCGATCATCCATAGGATTCAGTATACATTTTTCTTGACAATAAGACCATAGGGCTTCATTATGGTTCTTACCAGGAGAAATTACTTTTTTCATTAGGAGAAACTCATGAGTTATACGACCGAAAACATCAAAAATGTCTCCCTTGCCGGTCATGGCGGGACCGGTAAAACAACTCTTTTTGAACGGCTCCTTTTCGCGGGGGGGGCCATTTCCAAACCCGAAACCGTGGAATCGGGCAAAACCGTGGGGGACTATAGTCCCGAAGAAATTGAGCGGAAAATATCGATCCACGCGGCCCTGGGTCATGTGGAACGCGGGAATAAAAAGATAAATTTTTTTGATACCCCCGGATCGGCGGATTTTACCGGGGATGTGATTTTAAGTTTCAGGGCCGCCGAATGCGCCCTGCTGCTGGTGGACGGCAGGGACGGCGTACAGATCGAAACCATTAAACTGTGGCGCAATCTGGAAGCCCGGGGAACCCCCCGGGGACTCTTCCTTAATAAAATGGACGACGACAGGGCCGATTTTGACAAGGTCCTTGGCGATATAAAAGACAAGCTCAAAAAAGAACCTATCCCCGTGACCATCCCCATGGGAAAGGGGGCTTCCTATAAAGGGGTCCTCGATATCCTTAACGGCAAAGCCTACCTGGTCCAGGGGGACGGCGCCGAAAAGGAAGGACCCGTTCCCGACGAATGGAAGGATGCCTTTAACGCGGCCCGGGAAAAACTGATCGAAGCCGCGGCCGAAGGGGACGATACCCTGATGGAGAAGTATCTGGAACAGGGTTCCCTGAATCCGGAGGAAATGCATACCGGCCTTATCGAGGCCCTGGGGGAAAATAAAATTTTCCCCGCCTTTGCCGGATCGGCCCTTAAAAATTCGGGGCTTATTCCCCTGCTGGATTTTATCGGCGACGTGGGGCCCAGCCCCCTGGCCGCCCGGGATACGGCGAAAACCGCGGAGGGTACGGAAACCAAAGTTCCGGTGGATCCCGCCAAGCCCTTCTCGGGTCTGGTGATCAAGACCGCCTATGATCAGTTTTCGGGGAAACTTTCCTGGATCAAGGTGATCACCGGCAGGCTCGCCGCCGATTCGGAAGCCCTGAACGTGTCGGAAAACAAAAAAGAACGGATCGGCAAAATCTACATCTGCCAGGGGAAAAAGCTGGAAGAAGTGCGGGAACTGGCCGCGGGGGACGTGGGGATCATCGCAAAATCGGCTACGATGAAAACCAACGACACGATCAGCGCCGGGGACGCGGGGCTTACCTTTATGCCCCTGCGCCTTCCCGAACCGGTCCATTCGGTGGCGGTCAACGCGGCGGCAAAAAAAGACGAAGACAAGCTGGGGGAAGCCCTGGTCCGGGCCGCCGACGAGGACAGGACCTTCAGGTACCACTTTGACGGAGAAACCAAGGAAACGGTTATTTCCGGCATGGGGGAACTGCAAATCAACATTATCCTGGACAAGATCAGAACCGGCCAGAAAATAGACCTGGAAACCCACGTACCCAAGGTAGCCTACCGGGAAACAATCACCAAAAAGGCCGGGGCCGAGTATACCCACAAAAAGCAGACCGGCGGCCACGGCCAGTACGGCAAGGTGGTACTGGAAATCGCCCCCCTGCCCCGGGGAGAAAACTACCGGTTTGTAAACGCGATCTTCGGCGGGGCAATTCCAAAGAACTATATCCCCGGCGTGGAAAAGGGGATTGTGGAAGGAATGGCCCACGGCACCATAGCCCATTACCCCGTGGTGGACGCGGAAGTAAAGATCATCGACGGTAAATACCATCCGGTGGATTCTTCCGAACTGTCCTTTAAACTGGCGGCCCGGAACGCCTTTCGGGAATCGATGCGCCAGGCCGGCCCTACCCTGCTGGAACCCGTGATGGACCTGACGGTCTTTGTAGAAGAAAAGTACCTGGGCGACGTGATGAGCGACCTCTCCGGCAAGCGGGGAAAGATCCTGGGCCAGGATTCGGCGGGGGGCATAGCGGAAATCAGGGCGGAAGTGCCCCAGGCGGAACTGCTCCGGTATTCCATAGACCTCCGGTCCATCACCAGCGGTACCGGATCCTTCAGCGTCGCCTTTGCCCACTACGCGCCCATTTCGGGCCGCATTGCCGACGAGGTGATCAAGGCCAGGGAGCATTTCAAGATTACCGAAACCGAGGAATAGTGCCAAGAATCGTGG
>JAISDG010000078.1 GCA_031265015.1 Spirochaetaceae bacterium
CTGGAGCGGAAGCTGCTGCAGCTTTCCATAGAAAAGCAGGCCCTGGCCCGGGAAGAGGATTCCGCGTCCAGGGACAGGCTGGTGAAGCTGGAAAAAGAAATTGCCGACACCACCGCGGAACGGGACGCGATGAAAGCCCGCTGGGAGGGTGAAAAGAAAGACATCCAGAGCATCCGGGAGATCAAGCAGCAGATAGAGGAACTTAGAATAGAGGAAACCCGCTGGGAACGGGAGGGGAACCTGTCCAAAGCCGCGGAGGTTAAGCACGGCAAAATTCCCGAAGCCCGGAAAAGGCTTAAACTCCTGACGGACCAGATGGAAAAAAAGCGCTCCGCCCAAAGCGCGGACGTTTCCGCCGGAAACGCCGCCGGGGGAAAGGCTCCGGGGGCCGCCGCTCCGCCCGTGAAAGCGCCGCTGCTTCGGGAAGAGGTGAGCGAGGAAGACATCGCCCAGGTGGTAAGCGCCTGGACGGGAATCCCCGTGTCGAAGATGCTGACAGGGGAACTGCAAAAGTACCTGGAGCTTGAAAAAGTCCTGGAACAGCGGGTGGTGGGCCAGAGCCCCGCGGTGGCCGCGGTGGCGGACGCGATCCGCCGGAACAAGGCGGGGCTTTCCGACGCCGCCAAACCCCTGGGAAGCTTTCTTTTTCTGGGCCCCACCGGCGTGGGCAAGACGGAACTGGCAAAAACCCTGGCGGACTTTTTGTTTAACGACGAAAAGGCCCTGACCCGGATAGACATGAGCGAGTATGGGGAGAAACACTCGGTAAGCCGGCTTATCGGCGCGCCCCCGGGTTATGTGGGCTACGAGCAGGGGGGGCAGCTGACCGAAGCGGTCCGCCGCCGGCCCTACAGTGTGATCCTTTTCGATGAAATCGAAAAGGCCCACCCGGAAGTGTTTAACGTGTTCCTGCAAATTCTTGACGACGGCCGGCTGACCGACGGGCAGGGGAGGGTAGTGGACTTTAAGAACGTAATCATCATCATGACCAGCAATCTTGGTTCCGATTTGATCCTGGGGACAAAAAAACAGGAAGAGCTAAAGGCCGCCCTGGTGGAACTGTTAAAGCAGAGCTTCCGCCCGGAGTTCCTTAACCGTATTGATGAAACGGTGATCTTTAACCGGCTGGGTAAGGAAGAGATAGGCAAGATTGTGGAGATCCAGCTGGACCGGCTGGCGACCCGGCTGGCGGAACGGAAGATCACCCTGCGCCTGACCGCGGGAGCCAAAGCGTACCTGGCAAACCGGGGTTACGATCCCCTCTTTGGGGCCAGGCCCCTCAAGCGGACCATCCAGGCGGAACTGGAAAATCCCCTGGCCAAGGCGATCATCGCCGGAAAGATCGGGGAAGGGGATACGGTTTCCGTGGATAAAGCCGGGGACCAGGGACTGGCCTTTAAGAAAAGCGGAAGCAGATGAGCCTGCCAAAACCCTGAAAGGCTTTTGACAAAAACTCTCTTTGAGAAAAGAAATACCTTGCAGGGCGCCGTTCATTCCCAAATTCAAAGAACAATGTAAAAATATTTACTCGTACACAGAAAAAAATCTGGCTTTTTTCTAATTTTGACGATATGATTATTAGGGCTCAAAGTCAATAATTCTTGCGGAGTGAAGTGTGCGCGGTCGTTTCTCTAATATGAATTTTCCCGGGAAAAACGGAAAGATTTATCCGGCGGCTTTGACGGCCGGTCTCTGCTGCGCGGTCTTCCTGGGCGCCGCGTTCAGCGCCTGCAAAAATCCCTACATGATCCACAACCTGGCCCGGCCGGTGGTGCTTACCGCCATAGAATTCCGGACCGACAAAGATTTGGCCGATACCCCGGCGTACCCCTTAAAGCCGGTTTTTTCTTCCGCCGTAACGGACTATACCGCCTATGTCCATGAAAAGGCGGAATTTATTTATCCCATCGGTCACCCGGAAGAAGGGGCGTCGGTGGAATTCGGGGAATGCAGCTATATCCTGCCGGAGGGCGGGCCCGTGACGGTCTACCCGGCAGACGGCGGTTATCCTTTTCTCCCGGAGGTGACCCAGCTGGAGGTGGTCTTCCGGGTATATAAAAACCACCGGCTGGACGGCGTGTATAAGGTGCTGGTGATGCGCCGTCCCGATCCCGCCAGGCTGGGCGGCCTGTCCGTGACCGTCGCGGATTATGCCATCCCCAAAGGGGATCCCGGTTACAAGCCGGAAGATCCCGCCGATCCGGGGTGGAAGCCCGATACCAATAACTATCTGCTGTATTTTGATCCGGCGGGAACGGAATATACCATAACCATTCCCTACTATTCCCGAAAGGTGATCCTGGAACCGGTAAAGACCCAGGATATTCTGGTACGGTATACCGTTTATCCCGGAAATCCCGATTACTACCCCGAAACCGCCGCGGACCTGAAGTGGGAAAACTCAACCGTACCCCAGGATATTGATTATACCGGCTGCCGGCAGGGGAGTTATGGCGGCGAACATTATTACCAGGATCCGCAGAAGCCCCGGTATCTGTATGTGGATCCCCCCGTTCCCGACGCCGTGACGGGCCAGGGGGTTTCCTACGTGATCCTCCATACGATCATGAAAGAACCGGGAACCGGGAACCTGTACTATCCCCAGGATTATAAGCTCAAGCTTGTCTGGGAAAAGACCTACGCCTACCTGAATGGCCTGTCGGTGAAGGACGACGTTGCTCCGGCAACGGAACGGCGGATCGGCGGTTTCTTTCCGGCCAATACGGGCTATGAGGCGGAACTTGACCGTGACGCGGTGAATTTTACCGTCAGCGCTGAGCCCCGGGATGGAGGGGCGGAGGTTAAATACGAGCTTTTTTCCTCCATGGAAAACACCTCCGTTCCCCTGGCTACCCAAACAGGGGGGGCGGCAATTTTCCTCTTCCCCGACAAAGTACGGGCCGTGAGGATTACCGTCCAGTGGCCGCCGGACACTCCCCATCCCAGCTTTAACGCGGGGAACGAATGGGGAAAGATCACCTACTGGGTGAACGTCCGCCGGTCCGAGGCCCCCACAAAGCTGGTCAATATTATTATAGAGGGCTATGTCCCCGCCCTGCCCGCGGCGAACCGCTGGGTGGAACTGTTTGTGTACGATAGAAGCCAGTCCGGCGTGTGGAAGCCCCAGGTGACGAGTACCCCCTATTCTTCCCTGAAAGATCCGGCTCCGCCGTTTTTCGCGGACCTGGACCTGGAAACGGTAAACAACTTTACCCTGGAGGTGGAGGGAACCCAGGTAACCAAACTGCGTTTTACCGGCGTACCCAGCGCGGCGGCGGATCCCAATCCGGCCAAGCGGGGAAGCGTGGCCTACAATGTGGGGGATGATCCCGCCTGGCCCCCGGACAAACAGGAGACCGATTTTAACGGCGGGCTGGGGGTTACCATTACCGCCAAAGAACCGGACATGCGGGACCGGGTCTATGCCTTTACCATTATCCGGGCCGGGGCCCAGGTTTTGGAAACCTGGACCGACACGCGCGCTCCGCCTTCGACCGGCGCTTCGATTTCCGGTGGCCCTGTCATTAACGCGCCGGATCCCGTTCAGAACGAGATCAGGCTTAACAACAGTGACCGGGGAACGTTCCAGACCATTGTGGGAAGCAGGGTGGTGAATAACGCCATGCCCGGCTCTGCGGTAACGGTAAGGATAACGCCGAAACTGGGATGGCAGCTTGATAAGCTTTGGTTTATCAAAGAAACGGTTACTCCCCGCGTGCTGGAATCCTTTAGCTCGCTGGGCACCCTTTCCTTCAACTCCGGCGTCTGGGAGGGAAGCTTTACCATGCCCAACGAGGCGGTTAAGCTGGTGGCAACCTACAAGTACGTTACCGGTAAAATAAACAGGGTCGCCTATGTGGCCCCGGAAGGGAAGGCCGGCCGTACCGGGTACTACGGCCAGAATGAGGGGAATAGTATAGATACCCTGACCGGCACCGCCTGGGCCTATGCCACCAGCAACCTCCAGGGGGTTATCAATAAATTTGGCTCCGGTTATGATGAAATCTGGGTTATGGAAGGAACCTACCGGCTTGATCCGCCCTCGGGCGCTTCCGCTACGGACAGCTGGTGGTCGGCGGATATTACCGAGCGCGGCTCGGACTTAAACCGGTCCTTTGTGTTAAAACCCGGCCTGCGGATCTACGGCGGCTTTAAGGGAACCGAAGGCAACGCTGATCCCGATTTAGTAAAAACCGCCCGGGCATCGCGGAACAGCGACAAGGCCGCGGCCCTGAGGACTATTTTAAGCGGGACCCTGCGGAACAGCGGCCATGTCCGCCACGTGGT
>JAISDG010000087.1 GCA_031265015.1 Spirochaetaceae bacterium
CGCTACGGCTCCCGCTATGAGTTTTTCCCGTTCTTTTGTGTCCATTGGTATCCCCTCCCGTGGGATACCCTAAGGATAGCACGCTTTCCGGTTTTGCCCCGAAAAAGAAGTTGCACCCCGTAGCGGCTTTATGGCTTTACATTTTTTCCGAAAAAAGGATATACTATGCTTTTCATGCGGACGTATGATCGCATCAGACATATTTAGAGAGCAGGAACAAAGTTTCATGATTTTCCCCCTGGAAAAGCTTATCGAATACAAAAGCAATATGTACGAAATAACCTGCGCCGCATCCCGCAGGGCTTACCAGCTTTCCATGCTTCGGGATCCGGAAATTGAGGGAACCGACGGAAAGGTAGTTTCCCTGGCGGCTCAGCAGGTCTTTACCAAAGAAATAGACTTCCGCATTGAGGATATCCCCGTAACCTAGTGGTCTGTCTTATTCATTTTGGCAAATCGCCTTTTCCATAAGTCTTTGCAAGCAAAGTATTTATGCGCTGTGCATTGCGATTTGTTTAAGACAGAACACTCGCCGGGTTCCATTCCGTGGCGGATCAGGGCTCTTTCCCGGTTTTTATCCTCTTCGGGCCCACCGGATCGGGCAAGACGGCTCTGCTGGAAAAACTCTTTACCGGCTCCGGCGCGCTGTGTCCCGCGGAGGTGGTTTCCGCCGATTCCATGCAGGTATACCGGGGGATGGATATAGGTACCGCCAAACCGGACGCGGCGCTGCTTGCCCGGCTTCCCCACCATTTAATCGATATCCGTAATCCCGGCGATCAGTTTAACGCGGGGGATTTTGTCCGCCTGGCCGCCGCGGCCTGCGGGGATATTGCCGCCCGGGGAAAATTTCCGGTTATCTCCGGGGGTACGGGCTTTTACCTGAAAAGCTTTATCTCCGGCCTTGGCGAAGACCCCTCTTCGGATCCCCTGGTGCGGCGCTCCCTGCGGGAAGAACTGCTTCAAAAAGGCCCCGGGGCCCTTTTTGAAGAACTGGCCCGGCGGGATCCGGCATCGGCGGAACGGATACACGTCAACGACCTGTACCGGCTCCTGCGGGCCCTGGAAGTATGCCGGGTTTCGGGCCGGCCCCTGAGCTCCTTCGCGCCGGGAAAAGGGGTCCGGGGAGGGTACCGCTTTGTGATTGCCGGGTTACGGCGGGACCGGCAGGAACTGTACCGGCGGATAGAACTGCGCTGCGAGGACATGTTCCGCCGGGGGCTTGCGGCCGAAGTGGAGGAACTTTTCAGCCGGGGCTATACCCCCCGGGATCCCGGCCTGCGGGCCATTGGATACCGGGAATTTTTCGAACCCCTTCCGGGGGAAGGGTACGGTTTTAACAGGGATACGGAGGGGGTAAAAGCCCTGGTAAAGCGGAACAGCCGGCGTTACGCAAAACGGCAGGAAACCTTTTTTGCCTCTATCCCGGAGGCGGTATGGCTTCCCCCGGCCGGATCAATCGAACCGGAAGAACCGGAGAAGACCCTTGACCTTTTCAGGGGCCTGCTTCATACTTTTCTCAAGTTTATACCTTAGAAGGAGAACGCGAAGTGCCCTGCGGAAGAAAACGCAAACTCAGGAAGATTGCAACCCACAAACGTAAGAAGAAACTCAGAAAAAACAGGCATAAAAACAAATAGTCCGCCGCATCTGTTATAACGGCATGAAGCAGGTACTGCCAGACAATCCCCCAAAGGCGCTCCCCCTTCCCGGCGGAGCGTTTTTGGATTTCTCCCGGCCCCGGGTTATGGCCATTGTGAATTGTACTCCCGACTCCTTTTATGTTCCCTGCCGGACCCCCGGGCCCGAAGATGCCCTCCGCCGGGCCCTGGAGGCGGAGGCCGGCGGCGCGGATATCGTGGATTTTGGCGCCGAAGCCTCGGGCCCGGGTTCGATTTATATCGATGAACAGGAGGAGATCCGGCGGCTTATGCCCGCCCTCCGGCTGTTCCGCAGGGAGTCCTCTCTTCCGGTTTCGATAGATACCCGCAAGGCCCCGGTTGCCCGGGCAGCCCTGGACGAAGGGGCGGATATCATCAACGACATATCCGCCCTGAGGGATCCCGGGATGATTCCCCTCTGTGCCGAACGGGGCGCCGCCGTGGTGGTGATGCATGGCGAAGGCCTGGGCTTTGCTTCCCGCCGGGGGGCGGGGGATTTTGTGGCGGAACTGCGGAATTTCCTCCTGGAGGCGGTCCGGCGGGCGGAGGCGGGGGGCATCCCGAAGGAAAAGATCATCCTTGATCCCGGTTTCGGTTTCGGCAAGTCAACGGAAGAAAATCTGCTCCTGCTTGCCCGGCTTGCGGAAATACGCTTCGGGGATTATCCTCTTCTTGTGGGGCTTTCACGAAAACGTTTTATCGGCGGCCTGACCCGCCGGGACGCGGAAGACCGGCTGGCCGGCACCCTGGCGGCCAACGCCGCGGCCCTGATGAAGGGAGCGGACATTATCCGGGTCCACGATGCTGCCCCGGCGGCGGATCTGGCCGCGGTAGCCGGGGCGCTGCGTTATGTTGAACGGGAATATGCGGGGGAGTAGGGGATGACCTGGTATCAAAAGATAGGCGAACTGTATAACCTGTTCCGTCCGGCGCTGGATATACTCCTGCTGGCCTTTCTGCTTTACAAAGCCTACGATCTCCTGATTAAAACCCAGGCGATACAGCTGGTTAAGGGCGCGGGATTCCTGGCCCTGATCTACTGTATTGCATACCTGTTTAAACTAACTACCCTGCAATGGCTGCTTAATATTCTGGCGCCGGGGCTGTTTGTGGTTATCGCCATCGTGTTTCAGCCGGAACTGCGGAAAATCATCATCAGGCTGGGCCAGGGGGAACTGTTCCGGCTGGACAGTAAACCCCGGCTGGGCCAGATGGAAGCCGCGGTTACCGCCGCGGAAATGCTCTCCCAGCAGCGCCGGGGAGCCCTGGTGGTGTTTCCCCGGAAGGTTAATATACGGAACATCACCGATACCGGGACCAGGCTTAACGCGGAAATTTCTTCCAGCCTTATCGTGACGGTTTTTGCCTTTGACGGTCCCCTCCATGACGGCGCCCTGATTGTTCACGGGGGGCGTATTGCCGCCGCGGGCTGTCTTTTGCCCCTTTCGGAACAGCAGGATATCCGGAAAAGTTTTGGCACCCGCCACCGGGCGGCCCTGGGCATGTCGGAACAGAGCGATGCGGTGATCCTGGTGGTGTCCGAGGAAACGGGGGCCATTTCCCTGGCCTATGAGTCGAAACTGTACTACGATCTGTCCCCCCTGGAAGTTCAGCGCAAGCTTAAGGAACTCCTGGACCGTACCGTCCGGGGCGGCGGGGAAAAACAGGACATCCTGGTTCCGCCGGAAAATACCTCCCTGGAAGGCGGCTAGCCGTGGATTACAAAAAGCTTCTGGCCCGGATTGCCGAAAAATGGCCCGCGAAAGTACTTTCCGTGGCGGTGGCGATACTGCTCTTTGCCTTCCACCGTATGGGGGATCTGCAGGAGCGTTTTTTTTCCGTTCCCCTTCAGCTTGACATGAACGGCACGCTGATTCCCGCGGCGTCTTATCCCCGGAATATCAGAATAACCCTGCGGGGAGACGCCAACAGCATTTACCATGTCGCGGAGGAGGATATCGAAGCCCGTCTTGATCTTACCGAATACAGCGAACCCGGAGTGTACAAGGTTCCGGTACAGCTTAACCGGAAAGGCACCGCCGCGGAAGCGGAAACCCTGGAAATCAGCCTGGAACCCATGGAAATTTCCCTGGAACTGGATACCAGAATGAGCAAGTATGTTCCCCTGTCGCCGGATTTCGAGGGTTTTCTGGAAACCGGCTATGAAATGGTTTCCTATACCCTGGAACCGAATCAGGTCGTCATTGACGGACCCATGAAGCTGCTGACGGGAATACCGGAACTTTTTACCGAATCAATTGATCGGAGAAACCGCAGCGGGGATTTTACCTTACGGGTCAGGATCATGAATCCCAATCCGATGGTGATTATCCGGGGGGATGGAACCGCGGAGTTCAGCGCTTTTGTCAGGGAACGTATCATGATTAAAAATTTTGAGGAACTTCCCATCGGCGTTACGGGGCTTCGGGAAGATCTGGAAGCCCTGCTGGATCCCCCCGTCGCGGCCCTGCGAATCCGGGGACGCCAGAACGACCTGGAGCTGCTGACAGGCGAGACCCTGCTGACCGTGGACTGTTCGGCCCTGGCGGAGCCTGGATTCTACGAACTGCCCCTTACCGTTTCCCCGGGCCCCGGCCTGGAGGCGGAACGGACGGACCCTGAAACCATCCGGGTTGAACTTGTCCGGAAGGGGGAAGAGGACCCGGGATGATTGTGGGAATCGGCGTTGACGCGGTAACCGTTTCCAGGCTTGAAAAATGGGCCGCGGATCCCCATATTCTGGAGCGTTTTTTTGACGGCCGGGAAATTGAAACGGCCAGGGAAAGGGGCCGGGGAATGGTCCGGTCCCTGGCCGTCCGTTTTGCCGCGAAGGAAGCTTTCGGGAAGGCCCTGGGTACGGGGCTTGCGGGAATCTCCCTAAAGGATATTATGGTATTGAACGGTCTGGATACGCGGCCCGAACTGCAAACGGAAGGAACCGCGTTGGCGGCAATGAAGGCCGCGGGCGCCCGGAAGGCTCATGTATCTTTAACCCATGAAAAGGATCTGGCCGTGGCGGTGGTGGTTTTGGAGGCTTAAGGATGACGGCGGAGGGGGATCTTAAAATATCCTATGCGTCGAAGGAAGAGTACACCTGTCCCGTGTGCGACGCTTCGTTCCACCGGGAGGAACTTCTTTCCGGGAGCGGCCGGCTTATCGCGGGGCAAATAACCGACGAACTCCACCGGCTGTATGAACCTTCGGCTAAGTACGGGATTATTTATCCCCTGGCATACCAGGCGACGGTTTGTCCCGAATGCTGGTTTGCCTCGATGGATCAGGATTTTTCCAGACTGCCTTCCCAGTCGAGGGACAAGGCGGAGAAAGAAGAGATAAAACGGAAAAAAACCGCCAGGCTGATCTTTCCCTCCGCGGATTTTACCCAGCCCCGGGACATGGTAAACGGCGCCGCGTCGTTGTACCTGGCCCTCTACTGCTATGATTATTACACCAAGGAATTTTCCCCCACCATCAAACAGGCTGTCTCCGCCCTCCGGGCCGGCTGGCTTCTTGATGAAATGCATGAAAAATATCCCGGCTACCATTATGACTGGCTTGCCCTGCTCTTTAAAAAGAAATCACAGTTTCTGTATGGCGAGGCCATCCGCAAGGAACAGACCGGGAAGGAAACCCTTTCGGGAATTAAGAACTTTGGCCCCGATACGGATAAAAATTATGCCTATGAAGGGGCCCTGTACCTTTCGGCCCTGCTTAAGCTGAAATACGGTCCCCGGGGCGATCCCCTGTCCAGGACTGAAGCGCTGGAGAACGCCAAGCGGACCATCGCGAAGATATTCGGCCTGGGCAGATCTTCCAAAAGCAAACCCGGCCCCCTTCTGGAACACGCCCGGAATCTCTATGACAATATCAACAAAGAACTGAACGAAGACGATGACGAATAGCTCCCCGGCGCGGGGCCCGCGGAATATCGTTCTCCTGCTTGCCTACGACGGCACGGACTTTTCCGGCTGGCAGACCCTGGAAAAAAGAGACCCTCCGGGAACCGTGATCTCGGGAACCGTGACCTCGGGAACCGTGGCTGCGTCCGCCGTTCCCCGGACAGTTCAGGGCGAACTGGAGAGGGCCCTGAAAAAACTCCACAAGCATCCCGTAACCCTTACCGGTTCGGGCCGTACCGATGCGGGGGTTCACGCCCGGGGCCAGGCGGCGAACTTTTATACGGATATCCGCGGCATGGAAGCGGGCCGTTTTGTTCCTGCCCTCAACAGCCTGCTCCCCCGGGACGTGCGGGTCATGGAAGCCCGGGAAGCGGCGGAAGCCTTTCATGCCCGCTTCGACGCCCGGTCCCGGACCTACCGCTATTTTTTCCTCTGCGGCCGCGGCGCCGCTCCCGCGGAACGGCGCTACGCCCTTCCGCTTTCGCGGCGGCCGGACCTCTCCCTCCTTGCCGAATACTGCCGTTTTTTCAGGGGAGAATTTGACTGTACGGTATTCGCTTCCCCCGCCGATACCAGCCGGTCCCGCCGCCGGTACATTTACGGCGCGTCCTTCTACCCGGAAGGGGATAAGCTGGTGTTTGAAATCCGGGCCAACGCCTTTTTGTGGAAGATGGTCCGTTCCCTCTCGGGAACCCTGCTCCACTGCGAAAAAAAGGGACTGGCCCCGGAACGATTCCGGGAGCTCGCCGGTTCGGGAAAGCGGGAGCTCGCGGGGCCCACCCTGCCTCCGGAGGGACTTTTCCTGTGGCATGTGGGGTATTAGGAAAGCGGACAGGTCGTGCGCCAAATCCAAGCCCGGGCAGCCGTGGTTATTTTTGAATTCGGAATTGCCGGGTTTTGCTCTGCGTTGACAGTTTCCGCTTCCGGGGTTAGCTTGTAACCATGGTTCTGTCCCATGAGGAAAAATTGAGCTGCATGAAGGCCCTTAACTGGGATTACACCACCCGCCCCGGCGACATGCTGGCGGCCATCGAAGGCCGCGTCGAAAGGGCCGGACCCTTTGATCAAAAAACCCTGCTGGTCCGTTCCCTGGAACGGCTCCATTGGGAATATGTCGTCGCCCTCTGGGGCGTCGAGAAAATAAAAGCGCTCGACACCCCGGAACTTTCCCGGCGCATCTGGCCGAAAGGCCGAAGGAGGCTTTTTGATTTCGCCGTCGGAATATTACGAAAAGAACCTGTATCCCCTTCAGGATGGGGTTCTGAATACAGTAAGTCGGTGCGGAACACATTTTTTTCTGACCGGTGGAACCGCCCTTAGCCGCGCCTATTACCGTCACCGCTACTCGGATGATTTAGATTTCTTTGTCAGTTCCGATAACTCGTTTGCGGAACAGGTAAATCTTGTTCTGGCCGCTCTTGGAAAAGACGGATTTCTGGTGGATACCGGGAAACGATTTATAAAAGATGTTACGTATTGGTCGGCAGTTGTCCGGCGGGAAAACAGTGAAGCCGAATTGAAGCTTGATTTTGTGAACGATCTGACGCCCCGCTTCGGACCTCTGGTAAAAACCGCCCTCTTTGACCGTACTGATTCTATTCAGAACATCCTTTCCAACAAAATTACCGCCCTGTTCCGCTATGCCGCTAAAGATGTGGCGGACTTACGGGAAATATTCCTCCACGAGAAAATCGACTGGCCTCAAGCCTTTAGAGAGGCCAGAGAAAAAGAGGCGGGAATCGAAATTCCCCAGGTATGTGAAATAATCAGCGGTATGCCCGAAGGCGAGTTTGACAACATCAGGTGGACAAATAAGCCCCGCTGGCCGGACTTTTGCGCGGACATAGCCAGGATGACGGAAGACATGCTGGGGCAGTCAAACCCCTGAGACGTGCCCCTTGTCCCACGGACCAACACGGACACCACGGACAAAAGCCAAGGATTTGGAACCACAAGTCCGTGTTTGTCCGTGAGCTCCGTGGTTGTGAAAACGGGGTATATAAGCGCCCGGCCTTCGCCGATACTTAAAGGGTATGCGTGCCCTTACGGTTTTATACGGCGGCTCCCTCGGGTCCCAGGCTTTTGAGCCGGTCCTGGACGGCAAAAGCGCCTTTTCCCTGGCGTTGGAACGGGCCGGCGCTTTCCCCGGCAGCGAAAAAACCCTCCTCCTGGTAACGGAGGGGACAAAACTGCCGGATCCCGCGCCGGGTAAGCCCCTTTCGGTGACGGCCAGGCCGGAATGGACGGCTTCGGAACTGTGCCGGGTTCTTTCCGCCGAAGCCGCGGACTTTGATTTTGCCTACTACGGCTGGGCGGATTCCCCCTTCCTGGATCCCTCCCTGGCGGGGAAGCTGGCGGAGCGGCATATCCGTTACGGGGCGGAATATTCCTATGCCGACGGCTGGCCCCTGGGGCTGGGGCCGGAGTTAATCGGCAGCGCCCCCGCGGGGATCCTCTTTAAAATTGCCGGGGACGAGGGGAAGGGGCCGGTGAACCGGGACACCCTTTTTTCGATACTCCAGAAGGATATCAATTCCTTTGACATAGAAACGGAAATTTCTTCGGTGGACCTGCGCTGCCACCGGCTTTCCCTTACCGCCGATTCAAAGCGGAATCTGCTGCTGCTTACCCGCTTTGCCCGGGCGGGCTGCGCCGGCGCGGCGGAGGCCGAGCGGATCGTCGCGGAACATCCTGAGTTCCTCCGTACCCTGCCGGCTTTTTTCCCCCTCCAGGTGTCGGGGCCCTGCCCCGGCCGGGCCCTGGCGGAAAAAGCCGGCGCGTGCCCCCTGTGTCCCTATCCTTTGTCCGGGGCCCGGGGCGGAACCGTCGCGGACCGCGGGGATTTTCTTGATCCCGGGGATTTTGAAAAGATCCTGGGCAAAATAGAAGCTTTTGCCGGGGACGGGGTGATCGATCTTTCCCTGTGGGGGGAACTTTCCCTTCATCCCCGGCGGGACGACCTTATCCGGGCCGTTCTTGAAAGGCCCGCCCTTTCCCTGGTGATCGAAAGTTCCGGCCTTGGCTGGGGGGCCGTTGAAAACTACGCCGCCTGGGCCGCGGCCGCGCCGAAACGGCTTAACGGCCTTCCGCCCCTGTCGTGGATTATTTCCCTGAGCGGGAAAGATCTTCCCGCCGGGCCGGATCTTCCCGGGAAGGAACTTTCCCCTTCCGGGGAAAGCGTGTCCTTTGTCAAAGCCCTGGCCGCCGCTTTTCCCCGGGAAGCGGGAACGGAGGACCGGGTCTATGTCCAGGCGGTCAGGACCGCGGGGGCGGAGGACGATATCGAAGGGTTTTACCGGGCCTGGAAAGCCCGCGGCGCGGATCAGCCGGGACCGGCGATCATCATCCAGAAGTACGATTCATTCTGCGGCTTTCTTCCGAAGCGGCAGGCGGTGGATCTGTCCCCGGTGGAACGGCGGCCCTGCTGGCATATGATGCGGGATTTTCCCGTTCTTATCGACGGAACCGTTCCGGTATGCCGGGAAGATCTGGACTGTAGTATAACGGCCATTCCCGCGGCTTCCGGAGGATTGGGAAACATTCTCCTGGAAGAAGCGGAAACCATCTGGAACCGGGGAGCGGAACTGTACCGTTCCCAGTGTGAAAAAAACTATGAAAAACTCTGTACCCTCTGCGATGAGTACTATACCTATAACTTTTAACGGTATTCCCTCTTCCTATACCGCGGTGGGGGGCATTAAGCGGGCCGCCTCCACGGGAGTCTCCGCGGTGCTCTTAAACCGCGGGGGCCGTTATCCCCGGAAGACCCTGTTTCAGGAACTGGGGAAAGCGGGGTTTGACTATATTTTGTCCATCGAAGGGCCCCAGCAGCGGTACGATTTGGAGGATCTTTCCGGCCGTTTTCCCTTTGTCCGCTTTATCCTGCTGAAGGAAAATGTTACCGCCGGAGAAGCGGTCAACATGGCGGCGGTGGAACTTTCCAGCCCCTTCTTTTTTGTCCTCTGGAATGATCACCGGCTCTTTAACGGCATTACCGCGGCCAAAATGGCCGACCTCTTCGGCGGCAAGCGGCTGTGTACGGTTCCGGTGGTCCAGAATTCCCGGTTCGAAACCCTCCATACCCTTTCGGCGCCGGTGTTTTACCGGGGCTCCATCAAGGAACTGCCGGAAGCCCCGGAACGGGAAAACCAGATCGCCCTTTTTCCCTATGACTGGGCAGGGCTTTACGACAAGGAACGGTTCCTGCGGCTGGGAGGCTTTGACCGGGATATTGACCACGCCCACTGGCAGCTGATGGATTTTGGTTTCCGTTCCTACCTCTGGGGAGAAGAGATCCGCTCCACCCAGATGATCCGGCTTATCCACGACGGCGCGTCTCCCCTGGCGGACAGCACCGCGGAACATTCCTACCGGCTCTTCTACCTTAAAAACCTGGCCCCGGTATTCCGCCTTGACTATGCCCATCTGCCCCTGCGCTCTTTTCCCGAATACCTGGTCAAGACCGGCGGGGATCTTCTGACGGCGTGGTTTGAATTTTCCCGGGAACGCCGGTGGGTCCGGGAAAACAGGCGCCGCTTCCGCCGGGACGCCCGGGGAATTACGGAACTCTGGGAACACGGAGAGAGCCCGTGACGGCCCTGATACTCCAGGCCAGGGTTGATTCAAGCCGGCTGCCGGGGAAAAGTCTGCTGCCCCTGGGGGGGGAACCCCTGGTTTTCAGGGTGATGGAAGCCCTGGGGGGGATTCCCTGCGGGATCCGCGTACTGGCCTGTCCCGAAGATGACGCGGCTTCCTTCAAACCCCTGGCCCTCCGGGCGGGGTTTGAAGTCGTTACCGGTCCCGGGGAAGACGTGCTTGCCCGGTTTTGCGGGGTTATCCGCCGGTACGGACCGGAGCGGATCATCCGGGCTACGGGGGATAATCCCTTTGTGTTTGCCGACGCGGCCGAAACCCTGGAGGGGGAAGCCGCCGCCCTGGACGCGGATTATGCCGGGTATGCGGGACTGCCCCTGGGGGCGGGGGTAGAGGCGGTGAAGGCCGAAGCCCTGCTCCGCTCGGAAAAGGAAGCGGCGGACCCGGCGGAACGGGAGCATGTCTGCCCCTACCTCTACCGCCACCCCGAACTTTTCCGCCTGCACCGGCCCCTGGCCCCCCGCTGCTGGCAGGACCCCGGTAAAAGCGGTTCCGGGTTCCGGCTTACCGTGGATACCCGGGAAGATTACGACCGGGCCCGGAAGCGGTACCATCTGCTGGACCGGGAAGGTCCCGGACGCAGCCGGGGAAAGGCCGTCCTGGGAACGGGGCCCCTATGAGCCGGTCCCTTATGAACCGGGCGGCGGAACCCGCTTTGCTGTCCGCCGGCGGGGTCCTTGTGGCCGCCGCCGCCGGGGGGGGCAGGGGAGGGGGGCACCTGAACCGTTCCGCGGCCCTGGTCCGCGCCCTCCGGAAGGCCGGGGCCGAAGCCTGGCTCTATCCCGCGGGCCCGGAAGGTCCTTTGCCCGGCGTTGATCCCGGACTGGTGATCTCCGCGCCGGGGGACAGAGAGTGGGCCCTGGTTGTACTGGATTGTTTCCGTTGTTCCCCGGAAGAAGTAGAAGGCTGGAAGGCCCGCGGCCCGGTCCTGGGCCTTGACGAAGGCCGTTCCCGGCGGTCCTGCGATTTTCTTGTGGATCTGCTCCCCGGCCTTCCGGGAAGGGAACAGCCCAACCTGGCCTCTCCCCTGCTCCTCCCCCTGCCGGACAAACGGCGGCCCGCTTTTCCCGAATCCGGGTACCGGAAGATCCTGATAAGCTTCGGCGCCGAAGATCCCGGAACAGTCACGGTGAAGGCCGCCCTGGCCCTCCGGGGATCCCCGGGCGATGCCCTTGGGGATGTTTCCCTGACGGCGGTATTGGGCCCCCTGCGCCGGAACGCTCCGGAGGACCGGAAACTGCTGGATCAGGCGGGGATTACCGCGGCGGAGGGTGTCCTGGGCTCCTCCTTTCGGGAAAGCCTCGCGGACTACGATCTGGTGATCACCCATTTCGGGGTTACCGCCTTCGAGGCCCTCTATGCCCGGGTTCCGGTCCTGCTGCTCAATCCCGGCCCCTGCCATGAGCGGCTGGCCCGCCGCGGGGGGATCCCCTCCGCGGGGACCGGGAAACGGGGGCTGGAGCGGCTGGCCCCCATGGTCCGGGAAAGCGTTCAGCTTACCGGACAAAGCAGGGCGGCAGCCGCCCGCTGGGGCCTGGACGGGGAGAAAAGCAGCCTTGCGGCCCTGCTCCTGGGCGCCCGGCCCCGGGTTCACCGGGCCTGCCCTTTCTGCGCTTCCTCCGGCTCCCGGCCCGTCATCGGCCGTTTTCCCGGCAGAACCTACCGCCGCTGTTCCTGCGGCGGCATCTATCTGGACCGGCTGGATCCGCCTCCGGTGGAATACGGCGGGGACTATTTTTTTTCCGCCTATCAAAAACAGTACGGCAGGACCTATCTGGAGGATTTTCCCGGTTTACAGCGGATCGGGGAAAAACGCCTTGACCGGATCGCCGCGGTCCTTGGGAAGAATTCGCCGGGCCGCCGCCTTCTGGACATAGGCTGCGCCTACGGACCTTTTCTGGCCGCCGCTAAGGAAAGGGGTTTTGCCGTCCAGGGGATGGACCCCGCCCGGGACGCGGCGGCTTATGTGTCGGAACGGCTGAATATTCCGGTACGGCGCGGTTTTTTCCCCGAATCGGCCCCCCGGGTCCCTTTGACGTCATTACCCTCTGGTACGTGATTGAACATTTTGAAAACCCCGGCGGAGCCCTGAAAGCGGTACGGGGGCTCCTGGATACCGGGGGGATTCTTGCCTTTTCCACCCCCTCCTCCCGGGGGATTTCCCGGCGGAAATCCCTTCGCTCCTTTCTGGACAAAAGCCCGGAGGATCACTGGACTGTCTGGAATCCCCGCCGCTGCGCCGGACTGCTCAGGCGTTACGGGTTCCGCCTGGAAAAACTGGTCATCACCGGCCACCATCCCGAACGGTTTCCCCTGATCGGCCGCTTGAAATGTCTCTATCCCCTGGGGATGATCCTGAGCAGGCTTTTCGGGCTGGGAGATACCTTTGAGGCTTACGGGGTAAAAACGGAGGATTCCCATGGCTGAAGGCTTCATGGCTGAAGGTTCCATAACCGGAGGCTCCGTGGCTGAAAACCCCATGGCCGAAGGTTCCATAACTGGGGGCTCCACGGTTGGAGGGAGAAAAAAGCGGATTCTTATCCTGGGGGCGGGAATTATGCAGGGACCCGCCATCCGGCGTGCCGGGGAAATGGGCCTGGAAACGGTGGTCGTCGACGGGGACCCCCAGGCTCCCCTGGCGGGGGAGGCGGATCGCTTTGAAGCCGTTGATTTGAAGGATATTCACGCCATCGAAAAACTGGCCCGAACCCTTAAAGAAGAGGGGGGGCTGGACGGGGTGATGACCGCGGGAACCGATTTTTCCGCCTCCGTAGCCTGGACCGCGGAAAAACTCGGCCTTCCGGGCATTTCCTACGAAACCGCCCTGGACGCTTCGGACAAGGAACGGATGCGCCGCCGCTTTGAGGAAGCGGGGCTTCCTTCCCCCGGCTTTGTTATCCTGACCGGAGCGGTCCCGGCGGCGCTGCCCTTTCCTTTTCCCGCGGTGGTAAAGCCGGTGGACAATATGGGGGCCCGGGGTTGCCGCCGGGTAGATTCCCCGGAGGAGCTGGGGACCGCGGCGGCGGAGGCCCTCAGGTTTTCCCGGTCAGGCCGGGTTATTGTGGAAGAATTCATGGAAGGGCCGGAATTTTCCCTGGACGCGGTGGTATACCGGGGGGAAGTAACGATTTGCGGAGTGGCGGACCGGCACATTTTTTTCCCCCCCTATTTTATTGAAATGGGGCATACCATGCCCGCGGCTGTTTTCCCGGAAGACCGGGATGCCCTGACGGGGCTTTTTATCCGGGGTATCCGGGCCCTGGGGATCGACAACGGAGCCGCCAAGGGGGATCTCAAGCTGACTTCCAAAGGTCCCATGATAGGGGAGATCGCCGCCCGGCTTTCCGGGGGCTATATGTCCGGATGGACCTATCCCTACGCCTCCGGGGCCGATCCCGCCCGGGGGGCGGTATGCGCCGCCCTGGGGCTGCCTCCCGGGGGCCTGGAACCGGTCCGGAACTGGACCAGCGCCGAACGGGCCTTTATCTCCATTCCCGGGGTGGTCCGGGGCCTCTACGGCCTGGACAGGGCCCGGGGGGTTCCCGGCGTCAGGGACCTGTTCCTCCGGACCGCCCCGGGCCGGCGGCTCTTTTTCCCCGAAAATAACGTTTCCAAGGCGGGAAACGTTATTTCCGCCACGCCGGACCGGGGGACCGCCGCCGCCGCCGCGGAAAGCGCCGCCAGGGCGGTCCTTATCCGGCTCAAAGCGCCGGATAAGGAAACCGAAGCCTTTTTGGCAGGATCCACGGAACCCTTTCCGCCCCCGGCCTTTTCCTTTGACCCGGAACTCCTGGCGGCGGTCCCCGAAATGACCGTTTTGCCGGAAAAGGCGTCCGGCGGCCCGGCGGAGCCGGTTACCCTGGTTCCCGTTCCCGCCCTGACCGGATCGGATGAGCGGGACTACCAGGGCCGGACCGTCACGGAAACCCTGGAGGCGGTCCGGGAACTGACGGCCCTGGCCCTGCCGGAATATACCGGCCCTTTTCCGGCGGAAGATTCCTCTTCTCCGGGCCGCCGAATCCTGGGAAGAGAATTCTGGCGCGCCCTGATCCGGGGCGGTTACCAGGGGGCCGTTTACTACATTGATTGTCTGTTCCCCCAGCAGGAAGGAGGCCGCGGTGAAAGTCTGGTCTAGAGCCCTGCCGGCGCTGTTCCTCTGCATCCTGGTTTCGGGCCGGCTTTTTGCCCAGCATCCCGAAAAAAGCTATTCCCTGGACGAAACCCTCCGGGAAACGGGAACAACCCTGGTCTGGGATCCCTTTTTTTCCTCCGGCGCCCTGGAAGCGGGGGATCACCGGATCAAATTTTATACCGGTCCCGCCGGGGAGGAGGGGCCGGTTCTGCTGGACGGCAGGGAAGTTATCACCCTGGCCCTTCCCTACATTGACGGAAACAGCCTCCGTTTTCCCGAAACCTTTGTGGTTTCGGCAAAGCGGGCCTTTTCTTCCGCGGAGGAGACGGACAAAACCCGGTTCCGGATAGCGGCGATCATCGTGGATCCCGGCCACGGGGGCAGGGATTCCGGCGCGGTGGGGACCCACACCATTAACGGAAAGACCCTAAAATCGGTAGAAAAGGATATTACCCTGGCGGTTTCCAGGGATCTGTCCGGCCGGCTCAAGGCCGCGTATCCCGGAAAACGGATACTCCTGACCAGGACAGGGGATACCTATCCAACCCTGGAAGAACGGGTCAACATCGCCAATACGGTGGCCCTGAAGGATAACGAAGCGATCATCTATGTATCGATCCACGCCAACGCGTCCCTGAACAAAACCGCCCGGGGTTATGAGGTCTGGCATCTTCCCCCGGAGACCAAACGGGAGCTGATAGACCGGGAAAAATACGCCGATTCCAAGGAAGTTATACATATCCTCAATGCCATGCTGGAGGATGAATTTACCTCCGAAAGTACCCGGATAGGCAGATTTATTTTGAACCGCTTCCAGGAATCCCTGGGCGGCAGTATCCCCTCCCGGGGGCTTAAGGCGGAAAACTGGTATGTGGTCCGGAACGCCCGGATGCCCGCGGTTCTGGTGGAACTGGGTTTTGTCAGCAGTCCCGAGGATGCCCGGCTTATGGCGGATGAAAGCTACTTGAAACGTTATTCCGAAGCGTTATATAAAGGAATAGCGGATTTTGTAGCGGAATTCGAACAATCCGGGGGATATATCGCTCCGTAATCAACACCGAAAGGCAGATCATGGTATTTTTTAAGCAGATCCGCCGCCTTGTGTACCTGGCGGCCCTAACGGTTTTTGCCTTTTTTGAGCTGTTCCATTCGGGAATGGTCAGGCGGACCTTTGAATTTTATACCTACGGCGGGGATCCGGTGGTAGAAGACCGGATGCTCCACAAGAGTTCTTCCGCGGAACTGAATATCAAACAGTACGTGGAAGAACTGATGCTGGGTCCCGTTTCGGTGGATTTTGCCCCCCTGATTACCAAGGGGACAAAGCTCCGGTCTTTTATGTACCGGGATGGTACGGTCTACGCCGATTTTTCCGGCGACGCGGTCCTGCCGGTCCACAACAGGCAGCCGCTGTTTGACGGGTTCCTCGGCCTGAACCGGAATATCCGGCGGAATTTCCACGCCGTTTCGGACGTCAGGCTTTTTGTTAACGGAAACGAAGTTTTTTTGGGAGAATTTGAGAAAATCTTTGGCCCAGATCAGCGGAATTAGCCGATAAGGTATTGACAAACTATTAGGAGATCGTATATTTTTATGTATCTCTAATTTTAATTTATCTGGTTATGTAAAGGAGCTGTGAATGAAACGAATATTCATTCTTTTAACCATCGCCCTGGCGGCTGTTGGACTGTTTGCCGAAGAAGCGGTTCTTATTGACTTCACAAAGCTCGGCGCGGATATTCTTGCCCCCGCTCCGGAAGATGGGCAGGAGCCGCAGAATACCCAAAACCGGGCGACCATCATGGATTATGGCGCCGTGGCGGGGGGCAGTTTTACCAACGATCAAAAGCAGATCATGAAAACTTCCCTGGCCCTACGGAACTGGAATATTACGCTGGCTTCTTCTTCCAGAACCGTCAACCGCGAAGTGCTTACCTATGCCGACGAGGCCCAGTCCAAGCAGTACGGCACGGTGCTCGGTATCAGGGTCAACTTCCCCACGGAACCCTGGAATTCCTGGGCTTTGATCAAGCCGCCCTTTGAAATTCCCGCCTTTGAGCCCGCCGGCGAAGTGGACGATGACGGTAATGTTACCGCCGCTACCAATTCGCGCCTTTCCCGCTTTGAAGGCCCCGAAGACGAGAACGGCAGGCCCCAGTACGGCCTGGGCGTTGTCAAGAATGTGGGAACCGTCAAATCCATAGCCGTTAACGTATACGGCCTTCAGTTTCCCCACAGCCTTTCGGTTATCCTTATCGACAGCGAAGGGAACGAGAAAACCATGCACATGGGGTATCTGAATTTTGACGGCTGGGCCGAACTGTACTGGCAGAACCCCGCCTATGTATCCCAAGTGCGGAACCGGGAACTCAGGCTTTATCCCCTGTATCCTACGACCACTCCCTTTGTTAAGTTCGG
Source organism: Spirochaetaceae bacterium (assembly GCA_031265015.1). Lineage (GTDB taxonomy): Bacteria > Spirochaetota > Spirochaetia > Treponematales > Breznakiellaceae > JAISBN01. The sequence continues at coordinate 16,764 of JAISDG010000087.1, forward strand.
CGGCTTCCTGATTAAGCGGGACGGCGACAAGGCCGGCGGAGACTTTGTCGGGTATTTCCGGGATGTCAAGATTATCTACGACAAGGCCGTTCTTGAGGCCGAGCCGGATATCGACAATGAAGGCCTGTGGCACATCATTCAGGATCGTGAAACCGCCAAGAAGAAGTGGGAAATGAGCCGCTTCGGACAGCAGCAGATCCTCCGTTATCTGGAACAGCAAAAGCAGGCTACCGAAAGCAGCTTTACTCCTTCCCCGACGGTTGAAGGCGGTCAGAATTAACCTGATGCTATAACAGGGATAAAAAAGCTGTCTGAAAAGTACTTTCAGGCAGCTTTTTTTATCCTGTAACTGTAAACGGGCAGTAAAATTATGGATTACCAGCTTCCGGACCGGAATTTATTCAAGGAGCGGTACGAGCAGACTTCGGGTTCCCGGGATCACATCATCAGGGAACTGATAGAAGCTGTGGAAAAGGCGGTCTATCCCCTGGCTTCCCGGCCCACGGTCAAGGGCCGGGTTAAGGGTTTTACCAGTTACTATAAAAAGTACCTCAAACTCCTCAAGATCACTCCGGGAACGGAGCCGGTTATTACCGATCTAATCGCCCTCCGGGTAATCTGTCCTTTTTTGGAAGATCTAACCGAGGTAGAAAGCCTGCTCCGGGAGTGTTTTAGTATTACCGAACTGGACCGGAAGGGGGCCCATTTTAGCTTTAAGGAATTTGGCTATGAATCGGTCCATTTGCTGGTAGAAATCCCGGAGGCGTTGATTGAAAAATGGGGAGACTGCGGCTCGAGGCAGGCGGAAATTCAAATCAGGACCATTTTGCAGGATGCCTGGGCCGAGGTAGAGCACGAGCTGGTATATAAGGCGGAATTTACCCCCTTCGACGAGCCTCTGAAGCGTAAACTGGCGGCGGTTAACGCCAGTTTAAGCCTCGCGGACAGCATTTTTCAGGAAATCCGGATTTACCAGCGTCAGTTGAACAGCGAGCTTGGGAAACGCCGGGATTCCTTTTTTCGCAAAATCGAAGAGGCTACCGACGGCCTCCTCTTTGGGCCGGAAAAGGATGAGGATGACGGCTTTAACGAAAATCCTCTGCCCCCGGATGATCGGGCGACCATTGACGATTTACTCCTCAACGCCCTCTATGCCCACAATAAAAGCCGTTTTTCCGAGGCGGCTTCTTTTTACAGCCGTATTCTGGAGATGAAGACCGCCGGGGGCATCCGTTCCCTGATCTACAAACACCGGGGAATGGCCTATTTTGCCCAGTCCAGGTATGAAGAGGCCATTGAGGATTTTACCAAATCCCTGGAAACGGATCCCGCATCCTATAAATCAGCCTATTACCGGGGGGTGGTAAAGTCGGTACTCAGGCTCTATCCCGGGGCAATAGAGGATTTTACCCTTTCCCTGAAAATCAATCCTTACCAGAATTTTACCTTTTACCGCCGGGGCCAGGCCTATTACCATCTGGAGGATTATCCCGCCGCCCTGGCGGACTGCGAGGCTTCCCTGGCCCTGGATCCCGGGTTTTCCGGCGCAATCCGGTTCAGGACCCTCCTGCAGAATAAATTAAAAATGCTGGGATAAGAAGGCGGCGAAATTTAAGGCTGCTTTTCCGGAAACTGAAATTTTGGGAAGCCCCACTAAAAAATTTGTCAAAAAAAGAACGGAGTATCATTGACAGATATAATGGCTCTGAATACAATAATTATATATGTTAAGAATACGACTTGACGGCGCTGTCTGGCCGAGGCTTCGTATGTTAAAAATCTGTATTTTTTTGTAGGAGAAAAACGATGAAAAAGCTTTTATTGTTATTGGCAGTCTTGATTCTTGCCGGCGGCATGGTTTTTGCCCAGGACGAAGGAGACGCCGCTCCCGCCGGAGAAAAACCGGAACTGTTTGATCTGGAAGTCTCGGCGGGTTTTCCCGTTCACTGGACCAACAGTGAACATGATAATACCGGTGTTCTTAGAGAGGACAAATCGGTAACCGCCAATACCGCCCTGGGGGTGGCCCTGCTTTTTAATTTTACCAGGAAGGTAGGTCTTACCCTGGACGCTGACTTTTTCTTTGGCGGCAAGCTGGCGGGGATTTCCAGTCCCAGTTCGGATCACAATTCCCTTTTTGGGGTCAACGCCCTGCTGGGTCCGGTAATCTATATTTATAACGGCAGCTTCCTGAGGGTTCCCCTGGCCCTGGGCGTTCATGTATATTACTTCAGCGATGATCTGTGGATCCCCCAGGTTAGTGCAGGTACTGATGTTTGGCTCAAGAGAAGGGACCTCCAGTTCGGCCCCGGCGCCTATATCGGCGTCCAGTTCCACTTTAACAACAACATCTATATTTTCAGCCGCACCAGCGTGGCCGTTGACGTCCTGCGCTGGCACCAGGAGAAAGGTTATATAGGCGGTGTTGAAATTGACGAGAGCGAATTTGAGCTGGCCTTTGGCTGGGAAATCAAGCCCGCTATCGGACTCGGGATAAAGTTCTAAACTAAAAAAACGTTGACGGTAAAAGGGCTTCCCGGAGGAAGCCCTTTTTTAGTGCGCCCAGCATGGGCAGTAACTTGGCGGTGAAAGTCCGCTACACGCTTGGCAGTAGGAAGTGTTAGCCAAAGGCAAGGGTGTCCATCGTGAGGTGGAATCTGAAG
>JAISDG010000118.1 GCA_031265015.1 Spirochaetaceae bacterium
GCAAGCCGGGTCCGGGATTTATTTGACCAGGGCCGGCGCAGCGCTCCCTGTATTGTGTTTATCGACGAACTGGACGCCGTGGGCCGGACCAGAGGGGCGGGCTACGGCGGCGGCCACGATGAGCGGGAACAGACGTTGAACCAGCTTTTGGTGGAAATGGACGGCTTCGATTCCAAGGACGGGGTGATCATCCTGGCCGCGACCAACCGGCCCGACGTGCTGGACCCGGCGCTGCTCCGGCCCGGCCGCTTTGACCGTCAGGTGGTGGTCGCCATGCCGGACATCAAGGAACGGGAAGCGATTCTTAAGATCCACTCCGCAAAAATTCCCCTGGCCCAGGACATTGATCTGGCCCGGGTCGCCAGGGCCAGCCCCGGCATGAGCGGCGCGGAAATCGCCAATTTAATCAACGAAGCGGCCCTCTTTGCCGCGCGGAAAGACAAGGCGGCGGTGGAAATGAACGACCTGGAAGAAGCCCGGGACAAGGTTCTGATGGGAGTGGCCCGGAAAACCCTGGTGATCAGCGACAAGGAGCGGCGGATGACGGCGATCCACGAAGCGGGCCATGCTCTGCTCCACTATTTCCTTAAAAACGCCGATCCCCTTCACAAGGTAACCATCGTCCCCCACGGCAGGGCCCTGGGTATGGCCATGTCCCTTCCCGAGGAAGACAGCTACAGCCGTACCAGGGGCTGGATCGAAGACCGCATGGTGATTTGTTACGGCGGCTGGGCGGCGGAAAAACTCTTTTACGACGAAACCACCACCGGCACCAAGCAGGACCTGGAACAGGCTACCGAGATGGCCCGGCGCATGGTCTGCGAATGGGGCATGGCCGAGGAACTGGGGCCCGTTACCTACGGCCAGGAGGACGAGCCGATCTTCCTGGGAAAAGAAATCGCCCGGCACAAGGATTATTCCGAAGAAACCGCCCGGCATATCGACGAAGCGGTCAAAAACATTCTTAAAGCCGCCCTGTCCACGGCCCAGGAAATCCTGGCAAGTCACAAGGCCGGACTGGAAAAAATGGCCGACGCCCTGCTGGCCCGGGAAACCCTGGTGGACGAAGAAGTCAGAACCTTGCTGGACCTTCCTCCCAAAGATTCCGAAAAGAAAGGATAGGATTAAGATACGATCCGAAAAGAATACAAACGAAAGGTCCGGGGAATGGGCGCCAACGGAAAGCGATTTTTAAAAATACCCCCATGGCCGCGAAGCCCGGTACGGTCCATCCGTATCCCCCGGTGTTTCGCGGCATTTCTCTGCGGGCTTTTTTTTGCCCCCCTGCCCCGGCTTACCGCCCAGGACAGCCGGATTTTTCCCGATACCGGGGACGGCGCCATTGCCCTGCGGTATCTGGAATGGGCGCAGAAAGAGCTGGCCGCGGGCAGAAGGGCGGAGGCTCTGGCCGCGCTGGAACGGAGCGCCGGTTATGCCCCGGTTTCCTCCGATCTTTCCTACTTTTTGGCGCTGGTCCGCTCCCTGGAAGGCCGTCCCCGGGGATCGGTACTCGAGGCCTGCCGGCTGGCTCTGGAAACCGGCCGCTGGGCCCGGTATACCCCGGAAACGGCCCGGCTGCTGGAAGCAAAAACCCTGACGGACCTGCGCCGTTTTGAAGAAGCCCTGGCCGTACTCAGGTCCTGTAACGATGAAACCTATGATACCCGGAACCTGAAGCTCCGGGCCCTGCGGGGACTGGCCTTTCAGGGGGCGCCGGGGGCGGAGGCGGAATTTGCCGCCCAGCTGCGGGCGGTTATGGACCGGTTCCCCCGGGAGACCGGTCCGGTCCGGCTGCTTTTTGAATACGCCGCCTTTCGGGGAAACGGCGCCGGAGCGGCGGGCCGGGATGTTCCGGGAGTACTCCGGGAACCGGTAGACCTGGCCCTGCGGCGGCTCCCGGCGCTGCTGGAAACGGACGCGGAACTGGCCTGCCTGGCCGCCCCCTTTATGCTCCACGCCGAAGACGCCCGCCGGTATGTGTCCGCCTACCGGGCAGCCCATGGCCCCGGTCCCGGGTCGATCTCCCCGGCCCTTGATCTGGGGCTTATCGACGGATTCCGGGCGGCGGAAGATCTCTTTGCCCCGAAGTTTGCCGCTGCGCCCGGCGGCGCGGACCCCGAAACCGTTCCCCCGGAACTGGACCGGGACCTCCTGGCCCGGGTCTGGGAACTTTTGCGCAACGACGGCGAACGCGGCGAGGTAAGGCGAAACCTTTTGCGCTTTACCGGTGTTATTACAGAAGACCGGGATCATGACGGCATCCCCGAGGCCCGGACGGTATACAGGGAGGGCCTTATCGTGTCCTATGGGTATGACGCGGATCAGGACGGCCTGGAGGATCTTTCCGTGAACTTTGCCCGGGGCCTGCCGGAAAAGGCGGTGATTGCCCTCTTTCGGGACGGCCCGCCGGCGCTGCCTTTGAACGACCGGAGTCTGGCGGAGCTTTGCTGGGAACGGTACCCCATGGTCCGGTATACGGACCTGAGGGGGCGGCGTTATCTGCCCGGGCTCCTGGAGTACGCCTATACCCCCTTCAGGCTCCGGGGGCTGGTTCCCGGGGGACCGGATTATCCGGTCCGGGAAGAGCCCCTGCCGGTCCTGACCGAACGGAGCCTTCTTTCATTTGCGGTACTGCTGGAACAGCCCAGCGGTGAATTCCCCGGGGGCATCGAACGGGTGGAGCTTTCGGGTAGTCTTCCGGTACGATCCGCGATATATTTGAAAGAAAGACTGGTATCCGAAACCGAATACTCCCTTGGCAGGCCCGTCGTTCAGCATGCGGATCTGGATCTGGACGGAAGGATGGAGACGGTGCGGCGTTACGGCCCCGAAGGGACCGTAAGGATAACCGAAAGCGACTGGGACGGAGACGGGATCTATGAATATGCCGAGACGGTACAGGACGACGGAACCGTTAAAAAGTCCTGGGATTTTAACAAAGACGGGATACGGGAAACCGAAGGATGAACAATTTTAAGCGCTTCGCCGGACCTTTTCTTTTTTGTATGGCAGGGCTTCTTGCCTGTACCTCCGCGGAAGAAAAATTGTCCGCCCCCGCATCCACCAGCGATTACCGCCTGGGGGATATCGAAAAATACGCCGCGGAGGATCCGGTCAGGGCCATACACCTGGCCGGAGTGTACCGGGCCCTTTACGGAGAGGGTACCCGGTATGCGGAACAGTTTACCCCCGAAACCGCGGAACACCTTGCGGAACTGGAAGCCCTGGCCGCGGACAATTTAAAAGCCGCCCAGATTCTGGCTATTACCGAAGAACGCTGGGATGACGCGGCCTCCCTTGCCCGGTCCCTTTCGGCTCTGGGAATCGCGGTGGAAAGTACCGGCATGGAACCGGGGATCATCCTGGCGGAGGCAAACGCCGCGCTGGAAGAGGGGAATAACCTGAAGGCCTTTTTGTCCGCGGCCCGTTCCCATGAACTTTCGTCTCTGGCACTTTCCGATCTGCTTCCCTTTCTGAAACGGGCGGTGGAACAGAAACAGCGGCGGACCGCGGCGTTTTTTCTTCAGGCCGCGGACGAAACGGTCAGGAGCGGACGGCTTGGGGGCGCTTCCCCCGTTATACCCCGGGAACTGCGGGAATACGCGGAGGGCCTGGATACGGTCAGCGATATGGTCAAGGGAGTCGCCACCGTGCTTATTGACCGGGGCTTCCGGACCGAGCGGGGCAGGGCCTATCCCGACAGGGTTTTGGGTTCCGCCTTTTTTGTGGATTCGTCGGGGCTCCTCATAACCAACTACCACGTTATTGCCAGCGAGGTAGATCCCACCTACGAGGGCTATTCCCGGATGTACATCCGTATGGGGGATTCCACCAGTCCCCGGATTCGGGCCCGGGCGGTCGGATGGGACAAGGCCATGGATCTGGCCCTTATCCGGGCGGATTATACCCCGGAATATGTTTTCCCCGTGGTGGACCGGGTCGTTCCCAAGGCGGGGGATACGGTTCAGGTCATCGGTTCCCCGGGGGGCCTGGCAAAAACCGTAACCCAGGGGATTGTCTCCGCCCTGGGACGGCGTTTTCTTCCCCTGGGGGACGTGATCCAGATAGACGCGGCGGTAAACCCCGGCAATTCAGGGGGTCCCGCCATCGACCGGGACGGCCGTCTGGTGGGCATTGTCTTTGCCGGGGTGGAACAGTACCAGGGGCTTAATTTTGCCGTTCCCGCGGAACGGCTTGCCGCGGCGTTACCCGCCATGATCAAGGGCGGCAAGGCCGAACGGCCCTGGCTGGGACTCACCATCGCCGAATCGGGGCCTTCATCCGCCCCCCGGGCGGAGATCATCTATGTGGCGCCTTTTACTCCCGCCTGGGAACAGCGGCTTAAAGAAGGGACCGTGATTACCGCGATTAACGGCGAAAAGGTAAGCGCCCCCCAGGGTTCTCTGATTCCCGCCCTGCAGGACCGGTTTTTCTCCAACAGGCCGGGAGAACTGGCTGTCCTGGAACTTGCCAACCCCGAGACCGGCGCTGTTTCCAGGCAAATCATCATGACCGCCGCCCGCCCCGAAGTACCCCTGGCGGAAGCGGCGGAAAAGGATACCAAGGAACGGATGGCCGCGCCCCTTTTCGGCATGATTCTGGCTCCCGCGGCGGCCAGCGGCTTTAGCACTTCCTTTTTTATCAAAAAAGTGATCCGCGGGTCCATTGCCGACGAAGCGGGACTATCGGAACAGGATCCGGTTTCCATCAGGGCGTTCCGCGTCGAAAAGGAATCGGGCATAGCCCTGATGGATATTTCCGTCAAAAAACGGCGGATGGGCTATCTGGAAACCTCCATGCGGCTTCCCGCCCCGCTGGATTCTCCCGACACCCTGTGATGCCGTCCCGGATCCGCAATTTTTGCATCATCGCCCATATTGATCACGGCAAGTCCACCCTGGCGGACCGGCTTATCCAGAAAGGCCGCCTGGTGGATGACCGGGACTTTCAGGATCAGATCCTGGACAACATGGACATTGAGCGGGAACGGGGAATTACCATCAAGAGCCAGGCGGTCACCATCCCCTATACCGCTTCCGACGGGAAAGAGTACGAGCTTAACCTGGTGGATACTCCGGGGCATGTGGACTTTAGCTATGAGGTGTCCCGGGCGATTAGTTCCTGCGAGGGGGCCCTGCTCCTGGTAGACAGTACCCAGGGGGTCCAGGCCCAAACCCTTTCCAACATGTACCTGGCTCTGGAACATAACCTGGAAATCATCCCGGTGATCAACAAGATTGACATGAGCGCCGCGGACATCCCGGGAACCAGACAGCAGATTGAAAAGGACCTGGGCATTAACGGCGAAGAGGCGCTCCTCGTGTCCGCCCGGCAGGGAACCGGGGTAGATGAACTTTTCGAGGCTATTGTCAAGCGTATTCCTCCGCCGTCGGGAAGCGCCTCCGCCCCCCTGCGGGCGCTGATCTTTGACTGCCACTACGATCCCTACCGGGGAGTCGTCGTCCATCTGCGCATGTTTGACGGCGCGGTCAAAAAGGGCATGAAGATCCGCTTTATGTCCAACGGCGCGGAATACGATGTGGAAACCCTAGGGGTCTTCAAGCTTGCCCTGGCCGAGGCCGCGGAACTTTCCGCGGGAAGCGTGGGATACATCATCGCGGGCATCAAGACGGTAAGCGATGTCCGGGTGGGGGATACGGTAACCGGCGCGGAGAACCCCTGCGGCGCGCCCCTGCCCGGTTTCCGGGAAGTAAAGCCCGTGGTCTTTTCCTCGATTTATCCCGTGGATTCCAACGACTATGAAGAACTGAAAACGAGCATGGAAAAACTGAAGCTTAACGACGCCTCCCTTGTTTATGAAAAGGACAGCTCCGCGGCCCTGGGATTCGGGTTTCGCTGCGGCTTTCTGGGCCTTCTCCACCTGGAGGTAATTCAGGAACGGCTTGAGCGGGAATTCAACCAGGCGGTGATCTTTACCGCCCCTTCGGTCAAATACAAGGTGTATCTCCGGCAGGGGGAAGAAATAATGGTGGATAATCCCATGGAATATCCCGACGAAGGCCGGATAGAGGGGGCCGAAGAGCCCTATATCCGGGCAGAGGTGATCACCCCTACGGCGTACCTGGGAAACATCATGAGCCTTTGTATGGAAAAGCGGGGAGTCCAGACGGGGATGAATTACCTCGACGAAAAGCGGGTGGAACTGATCTACGATATGCCCCTTTCAGAGGTGCTCTTTGATTTTTACGACCGCCTTAAAAGTACCAGCAGAGGGTATGCTTCCTTTGATTATGAGATTACCGGCTACAAGCCCACGGAACTGGTAAAGCTCGACATCCTTCTTAACGGCAAACAGGTGGACGCCCTGTCCCAGATGGTGTTCCGGGACAGGGCGCAGGCCAGGGCCCGGATGGTCTGTGAACGGCTTCGGGACGAAATACCCCGGCAGCAGTTTAAGATTCCCATCCAGGGCGCCATCGGAAGCCAGATTATCGCCCGGGAAACGATCAACCCCGTCCGCAAGGACGTGCTTGCCAAATGTTACGGCGGCGACATTACCCGGAAGCGCAAACTCCTGGAAAAACAGAAAGAAGGCAAAAAACGGATGCGGATGGTAGGAGACGTGGAGCTTCCCCAGAGCGCTTTTCTCGCGGTGCTTAAAACAAAAGAGGACTAAAGCGTCTTATTTGAACAAAACCGGCGCCAGAAAATTTACGAAAATACTGCTTCAGGAGATATTGACGGCCCGGTAATTTTTATAAAAGACTTAAGGCTTATCCCTTTCTTACGCAATGTCCCGTGTCTGTGCCGGCAGCGGAACATCCCTGCCGTCATATTCCGCCAGGACGGCGTCCAGGTCCCTGACGATGCCGCCGTCAATCTTTCCCCGTTCCGCCATATCGTACAGCACCTTCATCGTCTCCGCGTGGTTCCGTCCGGGGTGATAGGGCCGCTCTTCGCTTACCGCCTGGTAAATATCGATACAGGCTATGAGCCGGGAGTTAAAGTCAAGGTCCTCCGCTTTTTTCCCAAAGGGGTAGCCTGAACCGTCGAGTTTTTCATGATGATTGGCGGCCCAGCCGCAGATATGGCCGAATCCCTCAATATC
>JAISDG010000149.1 GCA_031265015.1 Spirochaetaceae bacterium
AATATGCTCGAATACGGCACCCTCCACCAAAGATGGATTAACCGTCCCTTTGTTCCCTTTTCGGATGAACTTCCCGGAGAGTACCGGGACTATTACCGCAAATACCAGTTTCAGGCCCAGGGGGAGGAACACGCCCGGGATCTTATGGACATTCAGGGAATTGAAGCTATCCGCGGTTTTTCCGGGGTGTTCCTGGCGGCCCAGGCAATCCGGCGGGCCAGACAAAGTTTCGCGAAAGCGCGGGGACATCTTGCGGCCCTTTCGGAACAAAGCCCCAATGGGGGAAGCCGCGAGAAAGTCAAGCTTACCGGCGAACGGCTTGCGGTGCTGGATCACTTTCTGCGCTGTATTGCTAATGCCGCGGAGTTTCAAGAACTTATTGACAGGACGGATTTTGAAAGGACCCCGAAAACCGACTGCCGCTGGCCCACACGGAACGACAGCCGGATAGAACAAATGCAGAATGTCATGAGGGATGAAATCGACAACGTCAATGAACTTGCCGATCTTATTGACGGAAGGGTAAAACTCTTTCTTGCCGCTGAAGAAGAAAGCCGGCTTGAAGATATTTTTACCTACGGTCCGGATCTGGCTAATCAGCTCAGGCTTAAAGCAAGGATTATGCTGGATCATTTAGGCGATCTAAACCGGATCTACGAAACCAACAACATATAGGGTGCCTTTTTTGAAACCCCGCCCGGGTTTTAAAAGACGCTTTCACAAAAAAAGGAAGAAACAATGCGGCTGCACAATCTTGAAAACCGGTCAAAACAGGGATACGCAAGCTTCGGGAGCGTCTGGGACAAAGGCGAAGCGAAGGAAGGGGAATTCGTCCTTACCAATGGTGAAGGAAAACCGATCCCCTTGCAGACAAGGATTACCGCCCGCTGGCCCGATGGCAGCGTAAAGTGGGCGGCCCATACCGCTGATGCGGGTTTGATGGGAGACGCCGTTACGGTTGAACCGGCTCTTGAAGGCCCAGGCGAAGCCCCCTGTTCCGCCCCGCGGGGAAAACCCCTTGCCCGGGAGGAAAAGGACTGCTACCTTGTTGATACCGCAATGCTTTCTGCCCGTATTCCGCGGGCAGAAGCGGCTTTTCTGGCGGAAGACCTCAGGCTGGACGGCAAAGACGGTATCTCAAAAATCATTCCCGCCCTGGTTATCGAAAACCGGAAAAGCAAAGGCGATACGGTATATATTGAAGACGCCTCCTATCAGGGAAGGGTACATTCGGTAAGCCTTGAGGAAAACGGCCCTTTGCTTTGTGTTTTCCGTTTTGAGGGAACCCACTGTAAGGGCGAAGTGGATGGCAGGGCATCCTGGCCCTTCACGGCACGGCTTTATTTTTATGCCCAAAGCAGCCAAATCCGCTGTGTGTATACCTTCTTCTACGATGGCAATGAAGAAAGGGATTTTCTCAAAGGGATGGGGCTGCGGTTTGACACATGGCTTTCAGGCGCTCCCTATCAGCGGCATGTTAAATTCCTCACGGACAATACCAAAGACGGGCAGGGTATCTGTTTCCATGAAGCCGCAGTGATAATGAACTGTATTAACCCAAAGCTGCCGCCCCAGGCACTGGAAGATCAAATGGCGGGTGTTGTAAAAACTTATCCGGAGGGCAGCGTCGAAGACCTGGCTGCCCTGGATCTTCCCGTCTGGAACCGCTACAGCCTCTGTCAGGACAGCCCCGATCATTTTCTGATACGGAAACAGACCGAAGACGCATACTGCGCCATAGACTGTATGCACGGGAAACGCGCGCCGGGCAGCATGGCTGTCTCCGGCGCAAACGGCGGGATTGTTGTTGCCCTAAAGGACTTCTGGCAAAAATACCCGGGCGGCCTTGAAGTCTCAAATCTTAATGGGGATCGCGCCCTTTGTACCGCCTGGTTTTATTCACCCGAAGTTTCCGCCTTTGATTTCCGTCATTACGCGGCGAGGAGTTATCCCGCTTCGTCCTATGAGGGCTTCCCCTATACCGGCGCGTCTCCCTACGGCATCGGCGTTACCAGCGAATGTACTATTACCTTGACCGGTTCTGTCCCCTCCGATACGGCCATGACGGAAATTATGCGGCGTACCCGGAAACCGCCGGTCTATATTGGAACGCCCGAAGAGTACCACCGGAAAAGGGCCTTTGGTTTCTGGAGCCTCAAAAAGACCGATACCGAAGTCGAATCCTGGCTTGAGGAACAACTGGAGAAAATCGCCGGATTTTATATACAGGAAGTAGAAAACAGAAGCTGGTACGGCCTGTTTGATTACGGCGATGTGATGCACACCTACGACGGCATACGGCATTGCTGGCGTTACGATATGGGCGGCTTTGCCTGGCAGAACACGGAACTGGCGCCAACCTACTGGCTCTGGCTGTATTTTTTACGTACCCGCCGGGAAGATGTTTTTACCCTCGCGGAAGCGATGAGCCGCCATTGTTCTGAAGTGGACTTTTATCATTTCGGCCCGATGAAAGGAATAGGCTCGCGGCACAATGTCCGGCACTGGGGCTGTTCCTGTAAGGAGCCCAGGATCTCTATGGCGGGGCATCACCGTTTCTACTATTACCTTTCAGGCGATCACAGAATCGGCGATTGTATGGCCGACGCCAAAGACGCGGACAAATCCATGATCAATGTTCCCTATTATATACGGCATGGGCCCGGAGAAAACAGAACCTCCCTCAGGGCCGGACCGGACTGGGCTTCTTTTGTGTCAAACTGGATGACCGAATACGAGCGAACCCTTGACGCGGGCTACCGTCAAAAAATAGAAACCGGAATAAAGGACGTTAACGCCGCGCCGCTGGGCCTGGTTTCGGGGCCGGAATATATCTATGACGCCGAAAGTTCCCATCTAATTTACCAGGGGGAAAATGATGAAGCCGGTATGCATCTTGCGATATGTATGGGCGAACCCCAGGTATGGCTTGAAAC
>JAISDG010000065.1 GCA_031265015.1 Spirochaetaceae bacterium
CCCAGTCCGCCCCCCAGGATACCCGCCAGGGCCCAGCGCTGGAGGGTGGTAAATTCGTCTGATTTGAGATAGTACACCACCAGAGAAACAAGCACCCCCAGGGGAAGAACCACGAACAACACGGGCTTTATCCAGTCGGGGAAATTATTTCCCAGGCTAAAGGCTATGGCGGTATTCCGCACATGGTATATTTCCAGAAAACCGTTGCCGAATACGTCGGCAATAAACGTATTCGGCACGGGCCAGTTTTTGACAATAAATGCTTTTGAGGCCTGGTCCGCCAGTATAGCCAGGACGCTTAGTGCAAAGGGTCCTATCTTGTGCTTCACGTTTCGTCTCCTTATTTTCTTTAGAATCCCGCGGGAATCCGGTTCATAATCCCGTAGGAACATCAAGAAATTCCGTATCCATATTGAGTTGAACGGCGCATTCTTCCATTATCTTACGGACCCCCCATACTTCGGTGGAATAATGACCCCCGGCGATCATGTTCAGGCGGCCCTCCAGGGCATTATGGTACACGCTGTGGCCCGGTTCTCCGGTTACATACAGATCCACCCCTTCCTCCAGGGCCTGAAGCGTCTCCCGGGCCGCGCCGCCGGAAATAACGGCGCAGGTTTCGTTGAGGCTTTTCCCAAAGGGATACACCCCAAGGGGGGGGCGGGCCATATAACCGATTGCCTTGACAGCTTCGTCTATGGTCAGGGGGTTTTTAAGTTTTCCCATATAGCCTATTTTTTTCCCGTGGCACAGGCCGAAAGGCTCGGGCGTTTCAATGCCCAGCAATTCCGCCAGGGCGGCGTTATTACCCAGCCGCGGGTGCTGATCCAGGGGAAGATGAACCGCATAGAGGGCAATGTTATGATCCAGCAGAAATTTGAGCCGTTCCCGGTGGGTTCCCTGCAGCGCCAGAGGGGAACCCCAGAAAAGCCCGTGGTGAACAAAAAGCATTCCGCCCCCGGCGGCGGCGCACTGCTTAAAACTTTCCAGGCACGCGTCCACGGCAAAAACAAGCCTGCGGATTTCCGATCCGTCGTTGTCAACCTGCAGCCCGTTCAGGGAAGAATCACTGTTTTGGAAGCCCTCGATATCAAGCAGGGATTTAAAAAACCCATCCAGGGCCTGGGTATGTACCGCCCGGGTCATGCGCGCCTCATGGCTGGAGTATAGTCCGGCCGCCGGGAATTTGCCAGACCCCTCCGGTTTCCACATGGATGCCGCCGTCCAGCACAGTTGCCGCCAGGGGCGCGTTTCCCGATGTTTCTCCGGCCCGCGTACTCTCCAGGACAAGGGCGGCAAAATTCGTTATCAGCGCCGCCGTCATGTCAGGTCCCGCGGCCCGGCCTTCCCGGTAAGCGGCGCCCCGGAAAAGGGCGCTGTAAATGGGGTAATACCGGGGGCTGTCGGAATAGTCAAAGGGACCCGCTCCGGGCGCCGCAACTAAAAGCGCCATATTCCGGGCGGCCCCCAGGGTTCTGAGTATAGTTTCGTAGCGGCCGGAACGGTTCTGAATAACCCTGTCGGACAAAATAAACAAAACCGGCAGCAGGGGCCTGGGTATGGTTCCAATATGGGTGATCTTTTTGGGGATAAAGCTCCCGGCAAAATCACCGGCCCGGCGGGTAAAGGCGCCGACCGGGTTGTCCGGGGACGGCGGAGGGAGAGGCGGAGCATCGCCCTCCAGGGAAGAAAGCAAGGGGCTTTCCACCGCGATAATGCCCCGGACCTGGGGATGGGAGGCGGCAAAATCTTCCATTCCGGCAAGGACGGTTAAGGCCGCGCCGCCGGCGCCGTAACCGGCCAGAAAAACGCAGTTTCTATCGGCCCCGGGCAGCTTGTCCCGGAGGGTGTTGTTGACCGACAGCTCCCGAAGGAGGAATTCCGCGTCAAAGCGCCTTCCTTCTTCCAGTTCCCGGCCTCCGGCATTGGCCGCCGCATCGCTCAAGCCCCGGCACAGGGCATTGATCAAACGGTATAAACCGGGGAGGAACAAGCGGACCGGCATGCCGCTGCCGTCAACCGCAGGAGAATCAAAACCGGTCCTGGAATAGGTGATAACGGTAAACCCCCTTTCTCCCAGGGCGCCGCAAACGGCATCGATCACCGGGAACGATCCCGCCACCGGCGGCACTAGTATCAGGAGGGGCCGGTCTGCGGAGGCGGCGGATTCTCCCCTTTCCGGGTCATAGATTCTGACATTGAATTCCGCTCCCCGGCGGGAATCTTGCAATTGAATAGTTTCAATTCTTTCATAGAAAATCTCCATATCCATCGGGGGAGCAAAATACAGGGTTATCCACAGGGTACAGGCAAATACCGCTCCGGTGGTCAGGGTAAACAGCAATCCCCGGTCACGGTAAGAATCACTTTGAAGGCCGAAAAACAGAGCGCTCAAATCCGGCAGATTGGCAAAGGTTAAAAAGAGGGCAAAGAACAACAACGGGATACATTCCGGCCTGAACCCGTAGGCGGGAAAAATACCTACCATGATACCCAAAGCCAGCAGAGGGCAGGCCGCCAGTCCGTCCAGTTTCCATAAACCCCGTACCAGGGGCCGGATAATGGACAGGAACAGAAAAAAGGCCGCGAGGGAAACCAGAATTCTTAATTCCATTATTTGTAGTATAAAGGCTTTAATACCTTGCGTGAAGTGTCCGAAACTGATATAATCTGATATAATAATAAAGAATAGAAGCTATGTAAGGAAAAAGGAATGGCCACAGCCCAGGAATTAGTTGTTGATGAGGCAAAAATAAAAAAAGCGGTTCAATCGGGTATCCCTTTGACGATAACGACTTTTACCCTTCCCCATGAAATAGAACTATATATAGAACAGGTATTGTTGATCTTTCTTAAGCAGGTGGATCAGGAAAGGCTTAAGGATTATGTGGTGTACTGTGTACAGGAATTGGCGGTAAATGCAAAAAAAGCCAATACCAAGCGGGTTTATTTTACCGAACGGGGCCTGGATCTTTCCAATCCCGAGGATTATAAGCTGGGCATGACCACCTTTAAGGAAGATACCCTGAATAACATAGCTCCCTATCTTCAGCTTCAAAAGGATAAAGGCCTTTATATCAAACTTATTTTTCAGATTAAGAAAAATATTATTTATATAGAAGTACGAAACAATATTTCCATTACCAAGATGGAACTGGTCCGGATTCACGATAAACTGGCCAGGTCCCGGCAGTACAATAACCTGGAAGACGCCCTTTCCCAGGTGCTGGATGATTCTGAAGGCGCCGGGCTGGGCCTGGTTATCCTGGTACTGATGCTGAAAAAAATGGGCCTGGACGAGGACTGTTTTGATATTACTGGAACCGATACGGAAACCATCGCCAGGATTATCATACCCCTGGATAAAACCAGGCTGGAAAACCTAACTGATCTTTCCCAAACCATCGTTGAAAATGTCAATTCCCTGCCCCAGTTTCCCGAGAATATCATGCTGGTCCAGAAGCTGATTGGGGATCCGAAGTCGGAAATAACCGACATAGCCCGGCAGATTTCCATGGACCCGGCGTTGACGGCGGACCTGCTCAAAATTGTTAATTCCGCCCAGTATATGCTGGCTAAAAAGGTAGACAATATTTCCGAAGCGGTTAAAATGGTAGGTATCCGGGGTATAAAAAATCTGCTGTATTCCTACGGGAGCCAGAAGATTCTGGGGGACGATACCAACGAAAAGCGGACCCTTTGGGAACATTCCTACAAAACCGCTTTTTACGCCTACAATCTGGTTAAGAATTTCAAAAAAGATCATAATCTGCTGGACGACGCGTACGTGGGGGGCATACTCCATGATATGGGTAAAATCATTTTTGCTAATGTCCATCCGGAACTGCTGTCCAAGATAAAAAGCTTCTGTGCCGATAAGGATATGCCTTCGTCTACCTTTGAAGATTTGGCGGCGGGGATGAACCATGCGGAAATCGGCGCCAAGGTGGCGGAAAAGTGGAATTTTCCCGAACACCTGGTTCATGCCATTCAGTATCACCACGATCCCCTCTCTGCTTCACCGGAGGACCGGGATTTGATCGATACCGTGTACCTGGCCAATATGCTCTGTGAATATGAAAACGGCAATGTTACGTTTGATCAGTTTGAGCCCCAGGTGCTGGATAATTTTGGGATTACGTCAAAAAAGCAGGTAGACAGCCTGCTGGAGCGTTTTTCCGCCGGATTCAAGCGGGAACGCCAGAGCGGCTGATTCGCAATACCTGTCCTGCCCAAAAACCAGATGCGGGAACGGGCGGGCTTTTCCGTTCAAGTGATCCACAGGCCCAGGGCCGGGTTACGGATAAAATAGTACCCTTCGCCGTCTGCGGTGGCGTTCCATCCCTGACTTTGGCTGTCCGGCCCCTCCGGCACATAACGGGTTATGGCTTCTTCCAGGTTTCCCCATTCATAGCCTGCCTGTTCGATGTCCCTCCGGCCAAATCCTTCCGTAATACCCGGGCAATACCGGATGGTAAAACGGCCTTCGCCGGAACCGTGGATCAGGTGGGCGGCGGCGCTGAGGTTGTCCGCCAGTTCCGGATCTTCCGTCACAGCCCGGCGGATTGCCGCGGTTCCCCGGTAACCATGGCGGCGTACCAGGGCGTCCAGGGCGGGGTCTTCGCCAAAACATTCCACGTGGGGAGCCAGAATCAGGAGCTCCCCGCCGCCGGCCATGGCCCGGCGGGTCCGGTAGACCGCCTTGTTTCCCAGCCAGGCGCTGCGGAATTCTTTCCCCAGCCAGACCACCATTTTTTTTACCCCCGGCGGATCCGCCGCCAGTTCCGTTAGCGCCGGCATTTTTCCCGCCGCGGGCGGCGTAATCCGCTCAATGTTCAGTTCCGCCGCCAAAGCCGCGGCCGCCGAAAAACATTCCCTGCCAAAACCGCAGAAGAGGCCCCGGACGCGGTTCCGGCGGTCCACCACCGTCAGGACCCATAATATGGGGGGCAGGAGTTTCTTGTACCGGCGAAGGGCTTCGTCAAAAAGGGACCGGACGGGGTTTTCCGTTACCCCCATCAGCCGTTCCAGGCCGTAGAGGGCGCCGAGCCAGTGGCTTTTATGGATTGCCTCCGGCCCGCCCGTACCGATAAAAATATTTTTGCCATGGTTTGACATCCCGGCTATTTCATGGGGCGTTACCTGGCCGATGGAGATGATCAGGGAAAAGGGGCCCCTGCCGGGGAGTCCTTCCCGAAGCAGGCGGTTCACCTGGACCGGCCAGTCCAGGTGAAAGGCCACCGGTTCGGGAAAAGCGGAGGCTTTGCCGCCGAAAGCTTCGGGACCGGCTTTGCCGAAAGCCCCGGCAAAGGCCGCCTCTACCCAGTCCGCCTCCAGCCGGCCCAGCTCCAGGGTATCGCCGCGCCAGCGGTGGGACAAAAACCTCTCCGCCGGACAGCCGGGGAACATCAGAGCGGTTTCTTCCGCCGTCAGGGGCCGGTGGGTTCCCAGGGCCGGCATGATCGCTCCCA
>JAISDG010000215.1 GCA_031265015.1 Spirochaetaceae bacterium
AGACCGTCGGCGCCGTTGCCCCAAACCGGGACATACCTTCCGCTTGAGTCCGTTCCCGGCGTATTGGCGTACTGGGCGTCCATGCCGTCCAGCGCGTTAGGCGCCCAATCGCTCCAAACACCGACCAGCTCAGGATTCGCCAGGAGTACCTGTTTCAGCATTAAATCAAAATGACCCCGCCGTTCGGCGGCGGGTATGTCCTTATACCCTTCCATTATCTGGGCGAGGGTTCTGGAAGCGTCCATGTAAACCCCAAGCCAGCTCTTCATTTTTTCACTGCCCTCTACGGCCAGGCTTGCCGCGTAATCATCGACCATGCCGTGGATTTGATTTTGCGACAGGAACTGGGTAACGCCGGCCAGGATGCCGATCCCGATAAGATTGAAAATACTAATGACAACGACAAGCCGTATACCAATTTTCATATTACCCCCTCAAAAACCAGGCGCCTGTGGCGGGAGATCTGCGCACCAGCAATGTTTTTGTACTTTTGATTTATAGTAGTATCACGGTATTATCACCAATCACCGCATAGTCAGCCATTTTTACTCCACCTTGAATTTCGACACCTCCCTAACCAGCACATCAATGTTTTCCTTGTTCTCACCGCTGATAGTGTTTACCCGGTTTACCGCCACGTTGATCTGATCCGAGCCGGTCGCCATCTCGTTCATCCCGTTCGTTATCTCCTGGGTTACCATTTCAAGGTTTTTCCCCTCGGTGATTACTTCCTTACTCCCCTCCAGCATCTCCTCGGAACCGCCCCTGACCATCTGTGTTATCTCGTTGAGCTGTCCTATCACTTCCAGTATCTGCCGGCTTCCCACGCTCTGCTCTTCCATGGCGTTACGGATGTTTTCGGTCTGCTCGGAAACCGTCTTGACACCCCCGTCAATCGCCTCGAATTTGCTTAACACGCTGTCTGTGGACCTGGTTATCTTGTCGATGGACTCCTTGATCTTCTTCAACACCGACCCTATCGTCTTTGACTGTTCCCCGCTGCTCTCCGCAAGTTTCCGGATCTCGTCGGCCACGACCGCAAAGCCCTTGCCCGCCTCCCCCGCGTGGGCCGCTTCAATGGCGGCGTTCATCGAGAGCAGGTTCGTCTGGCTGGCGATGTTTTCCATCACCGCGTTGATCTCCAAAAGGCCCTCCGATTCCCGGGCGATTTCCTGGATGTCGGCGGCAACTTCCTGAAGCCCCGTACGGCCCACATCGCTGGAGTCCAGAAGTTCCTGCACGCTCGCGGCGTTTTTTAATAAAGTCTGGGTAACGGAGTTGATGTTGGCGATCATCTCCTCGATGGCGCTGGAAGACTTGGCGACGCTGGCGCTCTGGTTTTCCACATGGCCGTTAAGCTTGTCGATATTGACGGTAATCTGCTCCATGGTCGCGTTGGTCTCGGTTACCGACGCGCTCTGGCTTATCACCTGGCCTTTGATGCTCTGGATGTTGCTGGTAATCTCGTTGACGGCAGCCGCCGTTTCCGTCATGTTGCCGGCAAGCTCGTTCCCTATGGAGAAAAGCGCCGTGGACTGCTTTTTAATGGTAACAACGAGGGTCTTTATCTTTTCCAGGGTTTTGTTAAAATACGTAGACAATTCGGCGATTTCGTCATTCCCCTGAACGGGGATTGTTTTGGTCAGGTCGCCCTCGCCCTCGGAAATATCCTTGAGCGTCCCGGCGACATTGACGATGGGCCTGGCTATGCTGCCCGCCACAAAAAAGATGATCACCGCGGTAACAATGACGGCGGCGGCCACGATTATAACGGCAATCCGGGTAAGCTGGTTTACCGCCGCAAATACGGCGTCTTCCGGAACCGAGGTAAGAATCGTCCAGGCGGTTTTTACGTCTCCCACATAAAAAGGAAAGCTTTCAAAGATCCGTCCGTGGTTCCGTCCCGAATTCGGCCTGCCGGACTTAAGGGTTTCCAGGGTATCATCCACCGCCTGCCGGCCCAGGATGGCAACCGATTCGGTATCGGTAATCTTTCTGCCTACCTGGCTCGGATCGTAATGGGCCGCGATGGTTCCGTCATTGGAGTACATAACCGCCCGTCCGGTTCCATAGGGCTGGATCTGGGCGATGGTTTCGGAGGAGGAGGTGAGATCCACCATGATCCCCACCCTTCCCACAATACCGCCGGCGGTGATAATGGGATAGCAGAGCCTGGTGCCGAGGATCGGGTTTCCGGCATAGACCGCCCTGTAGGGTTCGCTCATGACCGGATCCGCCCTTTCTATGTTGGCGGCCACATCGGCGTAGAGTTCGTATTCCGACAGGGAACGTTTTTCCAGGGTTCCCGACCTCCGGGAATACCAGGGCATATATCTGCCCGTCGAGTCGGTTCCCGGATCGTTTACAAACTCCGCGTCCCTGCCGTCAATGGCGTTGGGTTTCCAGATGGAAAACATGCCTATAAAGTTGGGGTTGGATTCCATGATGGCCAATATCGTATTGTCATACCGGGCCCGCCGTTCCGCGGCCGGGACCGTTTCGTAGGAATTCATGATCTCCGCCAGGGTCTTGGCTATGGACAGGTAGTTTTCATAGCGGTTCTGCATCGTTACGGAATATCTGCCGGCCAGTTCCTCCAGGCCGGAAAAGGCTTCGCTGGTCTGCAAAGCCCGGGCCCGGATAAGCAGGATAACCGAAACCCCCGCCACCGCCGCCACAAGCAGCAGCGAGGTAATCAGGGTAAGCCGCATTTTTAATTTCATAAAACACCTCCAGAATTTGACAGGGCGGATCCAACCGGCAGGCGCAGCGCCCCCGGATTCGGCAAAACCCCGGCAGGCGTTCCGTACCAAAAACACTTCATCGTGCCGAATTGAGTCTGCTCACTAATTTACTTGTTTCTTTTTGCCCCGTCAATGCCCCCCGGCCGTGCTTTTACCGCGCTTTTTTTGGGGGTATGGAGCCGTTTCGTACATGTCCGGAATCGTTCCCGCCGGGTACGGAATTATGCAAAAGGAGTGGTATATGGGAAGCCCCGGGTATCCATACTCTTCAATCTTCAATCGGGGTTAAGGGTAAAAAGGGTCCGGTCTTCCCCGGCTTCCATAAGGATCAGCAGTTTTTTCCCGGTAAAGGGAACGGAAAACCGGAAGGTTTCTTCCTGTTCCAGGGTAAAGTAGATCCGCTCCACATGCACCGGGGGGAGCTCTTCCCCCCGGGCCGGAAGGGAAACCGCGGTGTTTACCGGTCCCGTATAGGTGCCGTCATGGCGGGCGGTTTTTTGGACGGTGATATAGGCCTTTCCCCCGGCGGAGGCGGCCGAAACCTGGACCGTGTTGTTTCCCAGGGCGCCGCCACCGCCGGAAAACCGGGACAAAAGAACTATCGCCGCGCAGAGGGTAATCATGGAAACAAACAGCAGAGTCAGGGGCCGGGTGGATGTCAGGGTCCTGAACAGATTCGGTTTCCGGGAGGAGGAAGCTTCGTTCAGTTCCCGTACCGCCGGGGAAGCCCTTTCCAGCCGTTTTTCCCGGGAATAGTAAAAAACCAGGGGTCTGCCGTTGTATTCCAGGTTTTCCCTGTCGTCCATGATTACGCCTCCAGCCATGCCCGTCCCGCGGCGGCGGCGGCGGGGGATGCCAGTTCCAGCGGATCGTAGAAACGCCCGCCCATGCAGCGGGAGGCTTCGATCAGCAGGGCCCCCGCGGCGGCGGCGGCGGCATAGCCGTCAAAAACGGCGCCCCGCCGTTCCATCGCCCTCATCCTGGCGGCAATGGCGGCGCAAAAACCCGCCAACAGGTCCCCGGAACCGCCGGCCCCCAGGGCGCCGTCCATACCGTCGATAAAGCCGATCCTCCCCCGGCCCGGTCCATCCGGTTCGGCCGCGATCATCACGTGGCTTTTAAAAAGAATTATCGCATTGAACCGGTTTGCCAGTTCCCGGATCCGCTCCGGTTCGGCGAGCAGCCGTTCCCCGGGAATCCCCGACAGGGCTTCCAGTTCCCCCGGGTGGGGAGTCAGGATCGCCCGGCGGTGAAAAACGGTTTTTGTCCGCTCTTCCCGGCCGGCCAGCAAAGCTATGCCGTCGGCATCCAGAACAAGGGGAATTCCCCTCCCTTCCGCTTCCAGGCCGCCTTCCAATACACCCTGCCGCTCCCCTCCCCTGCCCCATCCGGGGCCCAGGAGGAGGGCGTCGGCGGAAAACCGTTTCCCCGTACCCGGGGCCTTCGAAGCGGGGACTACCATCGTTCCCCCGGAACCGGAAGCCGCCGAAAGGTAGATTTCGTCATCCACCACCAGCCGCACCAGCCCCGCCCCCGCCGCGGAGGCTCCCGCCGCGGCCAGCCGGGCGGCTCCGGCAAAACCGGGACTGCCCGCGTGGATTTCCGCGGTACCCCGGGTGTACTTATAGGCGTCGGGGGGAACGGCGGGAACCCGGGTCCGGACATTTTCCCAGCGCAGCAGTTCCGCGGCCCCCCGCTCCGGGACCGCGTAACGGTCCAGCAACGGCGGGGGAAAGATCCCCGTGACGGGAACAATCCTGCCGCACCGGGGCCTTAGGGCGGGAATGTAGAGCGCCGTCTTAAGGGGCTCGACGGCAAAGGTATAGTCCGCGGCAACCACGGGAAATCCGGGCTTCCAGGCGTCCCCCGCGCCGGAGGGCACGTCAATCGAAAGGACACGGCAGGCTTTCTTTCGCCGGAGTTTTTCTTCGTTCAGGGTCCGGACCATTTCCAGGGGGATTCCCTCCAGGGCCCCGCGGATCCCCGTCCCGGCGATACCGTCGATAATGAGGGGGAACCGGGAAAACAGTTCCGGGACCCCGTCCCCGTTCCAGGCGATGACGGGAACCCCCATGGCTTCAAGGGCCTTGACCGCTTCGGACCGGGGGCCGCGTTCGTCCCCGGAGGGAGGGCGGGACACCAGGACAGCCGCTTCCCCTATCCCGCTCCGGTTCCCGGCCGTCAGCAGGGAACGGAGCGTCACCAGGGCGTCGGCGCCGTTATTGCCCG
>JAISDG010000057.1 GCA_031265015.1 Spirochaetaceae bacterium
TTGTTCGACAGGATCGTGATCATGTTTTTTTTCAGCGACAGGTTTTCTATCCCCATAATTTCCAGATTCGGGATAATCCAGTCCACGGTTTTCCGGGGCAGGGAGATAAAAAGGCCGACGATGTTTTCAATGGTCAGGCAGATGGTGGAAAGCGCGCCGTAGGCCAGGTACTGGGGCCGGGGAAAGCCCTCTTTGTCCCATACCGCGGGGCCCTCCTTCAGGGGCAGGTACGCTTCCCAGAGTTTTCCCTTGTGGTGGTTGCCATCGGGGTTCATGGAATCCAGCATAAAGTAGAGGTGGCGGATGGCGCATTCCCGGGCCAGCTCCCAGCGCTGGTATTTCTCCAGCCCCTTAATCACCATAAAGGTCAGGTGGGGAAAAACCGAACCCCGGTAGCCTCCGCCGTTCTGGTCAAAGTCCTTTTCACAGACCGCCAGGGAAGGGAAGGGATGAGGGGCGCCGAACAGTTTGGGATCCTGCAGCTTGCTGATGATCCGCTCCGCCTTTTCGTCGTTGGGAATTTCCGCCAGCAGGGGCCAGTAACCGGCCAGGGTTTTAACCTTAATCTGCTTTTCGTCCCCGTCGATATCGTAATAAAAACCCTCTTCGTTATCCCACATCAGGGCGTTGATCCGGGTTTTCAGGGAAAAATAGCGCCGCTTGTACTGAAAACCCGCCTCTTTGTCGTTCAGGATATCCGCCAGGGCCGACATATAGAGGGCGTTGATGGCCATACAGGCGTTAAAATCCACCGGATAGACGGTTCCTTCCCGGGGGGAATTTTCCATGCCCGTGGCCGCCAGGGGCGCTTCGTACAGGCCGTTTTCTTTCCTGCACACCGAGTCAATCCACCGGGTGTAACGGTCCAGGATGGGGATTACGTCCTTGACCCGCTTTTTGTTGGCCGACTTATGGTACAGGTTGAATTCCGCCCAGGTAAAAAGCGGCAGGCTCAGGCCTTCGGGATTATCGTCTTCTCTGTGGTAATGCCCCGTGTCCACCGTATAGGCGGAACGGATCGCCCCCGAAGGCTCCTGACGCCCGTAGAAAAGGTCCAGGGTCGGCGACGCCTGGTAAATCCGGTTGGAATAGACAAGAAAAAACGAAGCCAGCACAGCGTCAAGCTGTTTTATGGTCTTTGAACCGGGATAAGCAAAAAATTTGCCTTCGATAGTCTCCGATTCGTTCCCGGTATTCCAATAATCCTGTATCCAGGCCCATGTTTTATCGTATATATCCACAAAATCCTGGTCATAAAAGTGGATCTTGGGGAAATCCCTCTTAATCACGCAAACCCCTGCAACGAGATTACCGTAAGAATGTGGAAAAGTCAAACGAAATCAATCAAAAAAAGGGGCTGCTCCGGGGTATTTCGCGGGAATTATTGCGTCTCCCGGCGGTTTTGGTATACACTGGGGGCAAAAATGAGGTCCCTGTGCTAAAATCCTATATTTCCCTGGAAGTCCGCATCCTGCTTCCTTCCTCCGAGCGGGCCTTCCGGAAAGAGGGGAAGGAATTTTTCCCCTATCCGCCGGGGGTACGGAAGGCCTATCTGTTAATCCGGAACCTGGGGGGAGCGGCTCTGACGGAAGTCCCCTTTGAACGGAGCCTTTCGCTCTTCCGTCCCGATACGGCCCATCCCGATGTTCCCCTGCCGGAGCTCTCCGGGCTTTCCTTACAGCTTGGCGCCGGGGCGTATCTGGACATTATGTTTCACCGCAGGAAAAAACGGATCCGGATTAGCTGCATCCGGCTGGAAGAGGACGCGGGGCGGCTTGTCCGGCCGGTGCGGAACGGCGTACCGGAAACCAGGATGGATTATTCCACCGCGGGGATGCCGTCCCTGCGGCTGCGGACGGAAAGCGATTTTGAAATAGGGGAAGAAGCGGGGGTTTTTCTTTCCGCCCTGCGGCGGAGGATACAGTACCTGGAGCTCTTTGAGGGAACCGCCGCGGGAAATCCCGAAGCCCACATACGGTGTAACGCCTATGTGGCCCTGGCTCCGTACCCGGAAAAACCGGAAACCTTTGTGAAGCTCCGGAACCTTAATTCCCTTAACTTTGTCTGGAAAGCCACCAACGCGGAGCTCTCCCGCCAGGAAGAACTGCTGGCCGCGGGGAAAAAAATAACCGGCGAAAGCAGGCTCTGGAATGAGGCGAAAAACGCCACCGAATCGTATCATGTTAACCGGAAGGCATGGTCCCGGTATGAGGCGGCGGATCTGCCCCCGTTCCACGGGGAGCCGTACCTTCCCGGCGGGGAAACCGCCGAGCTCCCCGAGGACCGGCGGGACCGGCTGACAGCCGGATACGGCCTTACCTATTATCAGGCTGAATTTATCTGCGACGAACGGTCCCGGGCGGATTATTTTGAAAAAACCGCCGCCCTGGGCGCGGACCCGAAAGAGGCGGCCCGGTGGATGGTCTCCTGGGTGTTTAAGGAAACCCGCCGCCTGGGACTTTCCCTGGCGGATTCTCCCCTTTCTCCCGGGCGCTTTGCCCTGGTCCTGGCCATGCTCAGGGACAAACGGATCCACGGAATCATCGCCCGGCGGATCATTACCGCGGTGCTGGAAAACAACGCCGACCCCGAAGACCTTGTGCGGGACCGGGGCTGGGAACAGCTAAGCGATCCGGGACGGATCCGGAATCTGGTCCGGGATGTGGTGGCGGCAAATCCCGGCGAGGTCCGGCGGATCCGGGAAGGGGACGCCGGGCCCATCCGGTACCTGACGGGGCTTATCATGAAAGAAACCGGCGGCCGGGCGGAGCCGGCCCTGGTTAAGGATATTTTACGGGAAGAGCTCCACGTTTCGCTGGTATACGTCCTTGCCATGGGCGGGGCAATCTCCGGCAGGGTTGGGGAGGACGGAGCGGTGGAAACCGGCAACGGGGATGTCCTTAAGGATCTTGTCCGGGGGGATTCGGAGACGGTCAGAATTGAATCCATCCACCTGGGCCGGATGCTCTCGGAAGAGATAGTCCCCTCGGACTGGGCTTCGCTGATCGAAACCATTGCGGACAAGATCAACTCCGGTACCGCCAACGGCATTGTCGTCACCCACGGTACCGATACCCTGCCCTATACCGCGCCGATTCTCTACTGGCTCTTTGCCGACGCCGCTGCCCCGGTGGTCCTGGCCGCTTCTTCAACTCCGCCGGGGGTTTCCACCGAAGCGGAGCGGGCCATGAAAAAGGCGGTACAGCTGGCGCTGAACAAAAAAAAGGGCGTCTATGTGGTTCACGGGGGGCGGGTTCTTTCCCCCTTGAATTTGAAATTCGAGAAGATCGGCGGGGACTGTTTCCGGAACTGGAACATGGTTTTCCCGGTGTTTGAAGGAAGCTCCCTTCCGGGGGGCATCCTGGAGGCGGACCGGTATGTGCTGTCCCAGCTTCTGGAGGACGCGGTGAACTCCATGTGCGTCATCCGGATCTATCCGGGACTCCGTTCGGATTACCTTATTTCCCTGATGGAAAAGGGGGTTAAGAATTTTTTTCTGGAACTTTTCGACACCGGTACGGCGGGATTCAGGGAAGGCCCCTATTCCCTCAAGCGGGCTTTTGCCGCGGGCCGGCGCCGGGGGGCCCGGTTTTACTGCAGTTCCCAGCAGGAAGGGATCGTGGATTTTTCCGGCTATGCCACTTCCAGGGAACTGTGGAAGGGAGGGGCCGTGCCCATGGGGGCCTATACCACCGAGACCGCGGTAGCCCGGTTCCTGGCGGCCAGTATTATCGCCGACAGCGAGGAAGAACGGGCCGGGTTAATGGAAGCGGAAAAGGACTTTGGCCTGGGGGA
>JAISDG010000112.1 GCA_031265015.1 Spirochaetaceae bacterium
TATCTGGTGCGTCATGAGTACCAGCCTTCCCAGCAGATGACTTTGCCGAACCGGGATTACCAGACTGTGTCCCGGCTATTCGATTTGTTTCGGGACTACTTTAAACTTTCCGGCTGGCAGCTTGAAAAGGACGACCATTACGGCATCATATCCCTTTCCAATATGTACGCTCATAACCGTCTGCGTCTTGATCGCTTTACCACGGTTTTTCTCTATATCTGCCGTTTGATTTATGAGGAAGGCCGGGAAAACGCTTCCAGCGCATTCCACATGGTTAGAACCACTACCCAGGAAGTAATTGGAAAAATGCGGACTTATGGACTGCTGGAAAAAAGCCGGACTACCAAGAAGGAACGGATTGAGGCCCAGCATAAGCTGGCTCACTTTAACATCATTCAGAGAATGGAAAGCTCCTGGGACGGGGATGGAAATCAGATTCTTATCCTCCCCTCGGTACTTTCGATCATTCCCAACCGGAATATCAACGCGATGAAAACCGAACTGGAAGAACTGAAAATAAGCGGGGAGGAGATTCAGAAAGAGGAGACGGAGGGTCAGAGAAAAGAGGCGGGGGGTCAGAAAGACAAAGAGGAGATTCAGAGCGAACCTGAAGCCGGGGGAGAGCCGCCGCTATGAAACTGATGAAGAGGCTCCTCCTTATCCATTGGCATTATTTTATTCATACCACCATCGAATTTGAAAAGATAAATTTTCTGACCGGAAAAAACGCTTCGGGCAAGTCCACGATCATAGACGCCATGCAGGTCCTGCTCCTGGGTGATACTTCGGGAACCTTTTTCAATAAGGCCGCCAGCGGAAGGAGCAGCCGGACTCTGAAGGGTTATCTCCTGGGCGAATTGGGGGATGATGATGAGGCGGGGTTCAAAACTCTGCGGAACGGACGCTTTACCAGTTTTATTGTCCTGGAATTTTTTGATGATGAAAAAAACGGCTTCTTTACCGCCGGATGCTGTTTTGACATGTATTCCGAAAACGATCTGCAGAGGATGTTTTTCCGGTTTAACGGCCCCATGCCGGATAACGAATTTGTGGCGGCTCGGAAGCCCATGGATATCGCCGCTGTCCGCGCCTTTATCCGGGAACAGTACGGACAGGGCGGCGGCTTCACCACCGACACCAACCAGAGCTTCAGGCAGGATCTTTACGGTAAATTGGGAGGGCTTCAAGTCCGGTTCGGCCAGCTTCTCAAGAAAGCGGTGTCCTTCGATCCCAATGTAGATATCCAGAAATTCATTTCCGAGTTTGTCTGTGATACCCGGGAACCGGTAAATATTGCAGACCTCCAGGACAATATCCGCAGTTATACTCAGCTTGAGGAAGACGAAAAGCGGCTCCGGGAACAGCTGGAACGGCTTGGAAGCATCATTGCCACATGGGAAAATTACAACCGCCATCGTCAGAACGAAACGCTCTACTCGTACCTTATCGACCGTGCCCAGAGGGATATAAAAACCGCCGCCATAGAAAATCAGGAGCGTATGGCCGAAGAACTCGTCCAGGGCATAGAAAAAACAAAAAACGCCGTTGAAGACGCGGGCGTCCAGATTGAGACCCTGCGGAACGATTGGAATGAACTGCGGGTGCAGTTGGCGGGCAACGAGACCACCCAAATTGTGGAACACATGGAGCGGCAGATCCGGGAAAAGGAAGATGCAATAAGCATTATAAAGGAAGGATTCGAAAACAGTTCCCGGCACTTCGGGGAAATGTTTGATCTGTGGACTAAGCGGGCGGAAGCCCTGGCTGCGGGACGGAATGCCGCCGACGGAATTGTTGATTCCGCTGTCTTGCTGCGTATAAGCAATTTACAGGATGAAGCCGGGAACCTTAGCGCCGCCCTGAGGCCGGTTGTTCCCACTGATTCCCGGGCCGTCGCGGCCCTGGGGGAAGCGAAACTCGGTTCTCTGGTGAAGGCGGCGGACAGTATCCGTACCAATGCGGGGGTTCTTCTTGACCGTCTTGAGGAAGAACAAAAAAAGCTGGCCGGATATCAGGAGGGCTTACGGAAGGAACAGGCTTCCCTTGAAAGGGGAGTGTATGTTTTTCCCCGGGACGCTCTTGACTTAAAGGAAATCGTGGAGGGACGGCTGCGGAATAAGACCGGGCAGGACGTTCCGGTGCTTATTGTGGCCGAGGCGGCGGAGATACCAAATCCCCGCTGGCGCAATGTTATTGAAGCCTACCTCGCCAACCAGCGGTTCTACCTGATCGTTCCTCCGGAACATTTTGCCGCCGCCCGCCGGGTGTACGATGCCGTTAAACACGAACGCCGCGTCTACCGGACCGGGATTGTGGATGTTGAAAAAATTGAAAACTTCAACCCCAGGGTGGAGCCGGGAAGCCTGGCGGAAGAACTTTCCACGGAGAATCCCTGGGTGAGACTTTTCCTGAATTACGCCCTGGGCCGGGTAATGAAATGCGAAAACGTCGATGAGCTGCGCCGTTTCAGAACCGCCCTTACCAGTGACGGTATGCTCTACCAGGGTTTTGTGCTTACGGCCATAGATCCCGAACGGTGGGCCAGGCCTGTCATAGGTAAGGATGCGGTCCACCGGCGTCTTGAGGATGTCAAAGGGGAGCTGAAGCGGCTGGAAGAAGGACTTTCCGCCATAGAGGGTTTCAGGGATCTGGTTAAACCGGTACGCGCTATCATCCTGCCGGGGGCTGAAGACCCGGCGCGCCTTATCGCCGCGGCGGAAAACGTACAGCGTATACCCCGGCTAAAAGAAGAAATCGCCGGACTGCGGCGGGATTTGGACGCCGTGGACCGGAGCGCCATCGCGGCCATGGAGGAACGCCTGGCTTCCCTGGACAGAGAGATAAAGGAACTGGATCGGCGGATGGTAACTATGTGGGAACAGAATGCTGCCGGCAAAGAAAGGCTGCGGCGTATTGAGGAAGAAGATCTGCCGAAACTCAAAACCGAACTCGCGGAAATGGAAGAGGCTATCTCGCTCAAGTATCCCGCAAAATGGATTGAAAGCTCCGGCGCTCCCCGGTATCAAAAGGAACTGCGGGAACGGGGCAATCCCGTGGCCATATATCAGGCCTTTCCCCGGGAATTGTCCAGGTCCACAAACGCGAAGACCGAGTTTTGGGACGAGCTTAAAGAACTCAGGCGGCAGTATAACGAAAAATATAAAGTGGGTTACGATACGGCCGCTGCGGATAACGAAGTCTTTGATAATGCCTGGCTGGAATTAGGCGACATCCGGCTTCCTGGGTACCGAACGAAAATTGAGGATGCCCGGAACAAAGCCTATGAACAGTTCCGGGAAGATTTTTTAAGCCGTCTCCAGAGCAATATCCACGACGCGAATCTGCGGATAGCCGAACTCAACAACGCTCTGGGAAGGAGTTCCTTTGGGGAGGATACCTATCGTTTCAGGATCGTGCCCAACCAGGACTACAAACGGTACTACGACATGATCACCGATTCTATGCTCCTTGAGGGCGGATACAATCTGCTTTCGGACCAGTACAACGCAAAATATAAAGAGGAGATTCGGGATCTCTTCTC
>JAISDG010000117.1 GCA_031265015.1 Spirochaetaceae bacterium
GTCCGGGAAAGGCCGGTAAACCAGGCAAAAAGTCCCGTGGGGCCAAAGCCCAGGGAAAAGTATACGACGGTCCGCAGCAGCCCCATGACGGCTGTTACCGCCCTGACGCCTGCGTCCCCAGGGCTTAGGTAGGAACCGTGATCATGTTCCGCGTTATCCCCCCGGGAGTCGTTATGTCCGCCCGGGCCGTGATCGCCGCCGCCGTCCGTATGTCCGGCGCCGTGATTGCCGTCGGCGCCGCCTGCACTCTCATGTCCGCCGGTATCCGCGTAATCACCCGCGTGACCGTCGTGACCGGCATCATGCCCGCCGGCGTGGTCCAGGATTCCCAGGAAATCGATAAGGGTAACCCCTATCCCAAAAACGGTCAGGGCGGAATAGAGGATAAATAAATTTCCCATTACGGTATAGTATCTGATTACCGGGGTACTATCAATGGCGCGGCATGGGGCGAAGGCAAAAAATGCCCCGCTTTTTCATGGCCCTTACTGTTGGATGGTATTCGCGGCGGATATGTTACCGGTCCCGGAAAGTTTCATAACAAGCCGGTCCATAAGGATTTCTTCCCAGGCGCTGCCGGAAGAGCGGAAGAGGTATTCGTACTCTCCCAGTAAGGCCAGCGCGCCCTCCGCCCGGGGCCAGCGTTTTGCCGCTTCCTGGTAATCGGCCCTGGTTTTGGAAGAACCCAGGCCGATTTTTTTAAGTTCAAAATCATTGGCCGCCCCGGAGGCGCGGAGGGCAAGGTAATCCCGGAGTTTACGGAAACACCAGGCCAGGGTTCCCGTGATGGCCTGAACGCTTTCCCTGGCCCCGGTAAGGGAACGCACGATTTCCAGGCTGCTTTGCAGATTACCCCGGGCAATGGCGGCAAAAAGGGTAAAGGCCGATTCTTCCCGGACATGGGAAAGGCACCGTTCTACATCAGCTCCGGTGATCGTTTTGTCTTTGTCCAGAAACAGAATAAGCCGCCGGCATTCCCGGCGCAGGGCGTCGGTATTGTTTTCCACCATTTCCAGAATTGTTTCGATGCCGCTGTCGTCGATGCGCCGCCCTTCCCGGCGGAAGAAAGAAGCAAGCCACTCGGTTTTTTTGTTTTCAAAAAGTTCCCAGAAAATGGTTTTATGTTCTTTGGGGACGGCATCTTCGATGCGCTTGTCCAGTCTTATTTCTTCCGATACAAGGACGATGGCGGTGTTTTTCGGCGGCTGCCTGATACAGGAAACCAGCAGTTCCACATCGTCTTTTTTTTTGATAAGCTCCGCGCTCTTGATGATAAAAAGCCGTTCATCGGAAAAAAGGCTGCCGTTCCGCAGGACGGAGACTATCTCCTGCAGGGAGGTCTCTCCCGCGTAAAAACTGGTTTCTTCGGTATGGGGAGGCAGGCCGGAGCGGAGAACCCCTAAGGCGTCGAGCTTCTCCCCCAGTTCGGGCCCCAGAAAACAGAATACGCCTGTTTCTCCGGATCGGGCGGCGGTTTTGCCGGCGGTCATGTCAACAGGCGCGGATCACATAGGCCAGTTTGCCCAGTACCCGGACATCCTGGCTGTAAATGGGGTTATGGGCGGCATTCTCCGGCTGCAGCCGGATCCGGTTGGTTTCCCTGAAGAAACGCTTTAAGGTGACCGCTTCCTCCACCACCGCCACTACAATATCGCCGTTTCTGGCGGTGTTTTGTTTTTGGATCAGCGCAGTATCCTTATCAAGGATTCCCGCGTCTTTCATGGAATCACCCCGCACCTTAAGGGCAAAATACTGGCGGTTCTTTTTAAGGAACGATGAATGAACCGGAATACTCCCGTCCCAGTTTTCTTCCGCCAATATAGGACGGCCCGCGGCTACAACCCCCAGGAGGGGAATTTCCACAATGCCCAGATATTCCCTGTCTCCTTTGAAGTCAACCAGCTCCATGGTTCTGGACTGTTTGTTTCCCACCTTAATCCGGCCCTTCCGTTTAAGGGCCGATACATGATCATAGGCGCCTTTAACTGAAATGGCAAAATACTCCGCCACTTCCCGTATGGTAGGAGGGTATGAATGGGAATGAATATATTCAGCGATGAAGGTCAGCACTTCCCTCTGGCGCAGGGTGAGTTCTTTCATCCGTTTTCCTTTTTACCGAAGTTTAAAACCGTCATTACTATAATCCAGCCTGGCTTTTTTTGCAATATCCCGGGACCCGGGAAGATATGTTCCCGTCACAGCGGACGTACCAAGGCCACAGCGAGTGGACAGGACAAGGCGGGCATGGGGAACAGGCCCCGCAAAAGGCGTCAGGACGTCAGGACCCGTGATGCTTGACACTTTCCCCCCTTTTTAGCATGGTAAAGTATGCTGTGTTGTTCATCCTGCCCCGGCAAATCCGTCCCCAAAGAATACCGCCAGGCAGCCGAAGCCCTGTTTCCGGCGGAAATGACGGCCAGGGATCCCGGGGCCGCTGTTCCGGTATTTGCCGATGTTCTGGGGGTAGGGGCGGATTACCGCAAACTGGACGCGGGCTGGGGCAATCCGGCGGAGCTTCAAAAATTCCTTCTTTCCTTTCAGAATAATCTTGATCTGCTGATTCAAAAAACCTGGGTAGAAAAGGCCGACGAAGATCGCAAGGAAAAACTGCAAAACCGTGTCCCCGGTTTCATCGCCCTTATAGAAGCGGGGGATTATAACAAAGCCCTGGCGGAGTTCGGCGCTATTCTGGAAGAGCTGGCATGGCTTCTTTTCGGACCCCAAAGCCGAAGGGAAGATTTTGTGGAGTATGCCTCACGGATAGACAGCCAGCTGGGGCTGTTCTGGTGGTATGCCGGGCAGCTGGAACGATTTCTTGCGGCGGGCCCCTGGGACCAGGCGGCCCTTAAGCCGGTGCTGATCCTGGGCATTTGTTACGTAACCGATTTTTAAACCCGGGCCTTTTCAAAACCCTTTGAAGATTTTGAAAAGGCAAACTGTAGGACGTTGAGAAGCTATGAAAGAAACAAACAACCCGGCGGATAAACCAGGCAGGGAAACCGCGGAAGCCGCCGATTTTATCAGCGGCTTTATCAAGGAAGACCTGGCGTCGGGCCGTTTCAGCTATGTCCATACCCGGTTTCCCCCGGAACCCAACGGCTGGCTCCATATCGGCCACTGTAAAGCCATGATGGTGGACTTTGTCATGGCCGAACGTTTTGGCGGCAAGTGTAACCTCCGCTTTGACGATACCAACCCCGAAAAAGAAGACATCTCCTTTGTGGAAGCAATCAAGCGGGACATCCGGTGGATGGGCTTTGATTGGGAGGACCGGGAATACTATGCTTCCGATTACTACGAGTACCTCTACGGCCTTGCGGTAAAGATCATCAAAAAAGGCCGGGCCTATGTGGATGATCTTTCCGAAGAGCAAATCAGTGAATACCGGGGGACCGCGGTTCCCGATAAAAATAACATCACCCAGACTCCCCCGGGAAGGAACAGCCCCTGGCGGGATCGCGGTGTGGAAGAAAACCTGGACCTCTTTGCCAAAATGCGGGCCGGGGAATTTGCCGGCGGTGAAAAAACCCTGCGGGCAAAAATTGATATGGCCGACCCCAACCTGCTTATGCGGGATCCCGTGATGTACCGGATCCGGCGGGATACCCATTACCGCACGGGAAACACGTGGTGCATTTATCCCATGTACGATTTTCAGCATCCCCTGTCGGACGCCAGGGAAGGGATCACCCATTCCCTTTGTTCGCTTGAATATGAAATCCACCGGCCCCTCTATGACTGGTTTATCCGGGAGGCGGAAGTGTTCCCCTCCAGGCAGATTGAATTTGCCCGGCTTAACCTGACCCATACGGTGCTTTCCAAACGGTACCTTCTTAAACTGGTGCAGGAAAAATATGTTTCCGGCTGGGACGATCCGCGAATGCCCACCCTGGCAGGCCTCCGCCGCCGGGGCTATACTCCCGCGGCCATACGGAATTTTATTTCCCAAATCGGCGTTGCCAAAAACGACAGTACCGTGGATATTGCGTTCCTTGAATACTGCCTTCGGGAAGACCTGAACAAAACCAGCCGCCGGGCCATGGCGGTGCTGAAGCCCTTAAAGCTTATCATTGACAACTGGAACGAAGAACTATCCGGGGATCTGGAAGCGGTAAATAATCCGGAAGACGAAAGTTCTGGAACGCGGACTATTCGCTTTGGCAGGGAGTTATGGATAGAACGGGATGATTTTGAAGAAACTCCGCCTCCCAAATACTTCAGGCTCTTTCCCGGCAGCGTAGTACGGCTCCGTTATGGCTACATCGTTACCTGTACGGGATGCGACAAGGACGCGGCAGGAAACATTACCGCCGTCCACTGCGAGTGCGATCCTGAAACCAGGGGCGGCAACGCCCGGGATAACCGCAGGGTTAAAGGAACGATCCACTGGCTGAACGCGGCGGACGCCGTGCCCATTCAGGTCCGGGTCTATGATTATCTTTTTAATACCGAAAAACCCATGGAGGCTCCTCTCCGTCCCGATGGAACTCCCGGTACGTTCCTGGATAATCTTAACGGTCATTCGCTGGAAATAATCTCCGGCGCGTACGGCGAGCCATGCCTCGCCGCCGCGGCCCCCGGCGAACGTTTCCAGTTTGAGCGGCTTGGCTATTTTGTAAAAGACGATCCGGTAATCAAGGCCGAAACAGATAAGGGTGCGGATAAACCGGCATTCAACGAGCCGGCGGCAAAAGAGCCGGCGGCAAAAGAGCCGGTGTTTAACAAAACCGTGGGTTTACGGGACACCTGGGCAAAGATAGCGAAAAAAACAAATTCATAAAAGGGTTCCGGAAGATTCGGGAGATTTTGCCGGCGGGTTCCGGACAACGCCAACTTGCTTGGCGCCGGTTATTATAGAGGAGCTTTTTTTGTCCCTGAACTGGAAAGAGATAGATCTGATTCTGCATGAGCTTGCCCTGCCGGGTATGCAGATCCAAAAGATCTATCAAAGTACCTATGATGTGCTGGCTGTCCAGGTATACGGCGGAGTCCCCCGGGGGACCCACTGTATCCTGGTATGCTTAAGTCCCCGGGCTTGCAGAATCCACGAAACCTTCTGCCCCGTACCAAAAAGCGAAAAGCCCCTGCGGTTTGCAGAATTCCTTAAATCCCGGATCATCAACGGACGTATTGAAGAAGCGGTTCAGCTGGGACATGACAGGATTATCCGGCTCACCGTTAAACGGGGGGAAACTTCCTGCCGGATCTATATCAAGCTCTGGTCTAACGCGGCGAATGTCATCGTCACCGATACGGCGGGCCTTATCCTGGATGCCATGAAGCGGCTCCCCAAACGGGGGGAAACAGCGGGCTTTTCCTACGGGCCGGAAAACGCTCCGGCGCCCGGCGTCAGACAAGTTGGCGTCAGACAAGTTGACGGCGAGCGGAATCCCGCGAAAGACTACCAGGTCCGGGATCTGCCCGGCGCCGGTTCGTTTAACCGCCGGGTGGACGACTGGTACACGGAACATTCGGGCGCGCTTTCCCTGGAACAGCTGCGGGAAGAAGTACGGCGTACCCTGGGGAAAAGCCGTATCAGGCTGGAGACCGCCCTGGAAAGGCTTCGGGAAAAGGAAGCGGACTACACGGAAGGGGAACGGTTCAGGGAATACGGCGATCTTATTCTGGCAAACAGCGCCTCGGTAGAAGCGGGCGCTTCCTGGCTTGAAGCGGAACGGTTTTCCCCGGATGGGGATTCGGACAGGCGTTCTTCGGACCTGGTGCGGATCGAACTGGATCCCCGGAAAAATCCCGCAAAAAACGCCGAAGGCTACTACGAGAAATACCGCAAGGCAAAAAGCGGCCTTGGCGATGTGCGGGAAGAAATAGCCGCCGGAGAACGGGAGATAAAACGGATTACGGAGACGGAAGAACGGCTGCTGGCGGAAACCAACCCCCTGAAACTACAGGCGCTCTTCAAAAAAATCAGGAAAGGAACTCCGGTCCGGGAGGAGCGGGGAAAGAAAGGACAAAAGAGACCGGGACTTTCTTTTGCCGACGGGGATTGGCTTATCCTGGTAGGCCGGAATGCCGGTGAAAACGACGAACTCCTGCGCCGGCATGTTAAAGGCAGCGACCTGTGGCTCCATGTCCGGGATTGGGGAGGATCCTACGTGTTTATCAAATACCGGCCGGGAAAAACCGTGCCCCTGGAGATCCTTCTGGACGCGGGTAACCTGGCCCTGTTTTATTCCAAAGGCCGGGCCTCCGGCCGGGGGGATTTGTACTATACCCAGGTCAAGTACCTCCGCCGGGCAAAAAACGGCCCCAAGGGACTGGTTATCCCCGCCCAGGAAAAGAACCTGGGGATTGTGTTGGACCGGAACAGGCTTAAAAGGCTGGAAGAGTCGAAGCTGTACCAGCCATAACCGGACCTACCGGGACAGGGCGGCCACGGCCGCGCCGAAAAGGGAGGCCTGTTCCACCGGAGCGACCACGTAGGATCGGGGCTTTTCCCTGTTCAGCATAATATGCAGATTCGATTCCAGGGCTTCCCTCATTCCTTTATAGATCATGTAGGTTGTTCCCTCCACGGCAATCCGGACCGGAGCAAAGGGATCATACCCCGCATCCATCCGTTCCACCGCCGCGGCCACCACCGCCGCGGAGAACATCGCCCCCCGCTTGGTTACGATGGAAGCAAGGTATACAAAGGAACGGATAGCGTCTAATTCATCCCTGCCAAAAAGGGAACCGACGGAACCTTCCATGGTCAGGGGGGCGTGCATAAATTCGTTAAGGTCTCTGGTTTGCAGGGCGGGCCCCGCGGCAAATTCGGCGGCGCGGTTAAATGTAAGTACGCCGTCGGCAATGGCCTGCTTGAGGATATAAAAGGTCAGCGGTCCCAGATATGCCCCGGCGGTGGTTTTTTCCATGGTATAGGAACCGGGGTGCTTTGTGGTCGCGTCGAATTCACGATCCAGTACCCCCAGATACCGCAGGGCGCAGTTTCCTGTTTCGCAGACCACAATCTGGGGAGTTTCGGCGGAATGAAATCCAATCTTCGGAATATCTTTCTCCGGATACGCGGTATTGAATCCCGTACCAAGGATAAAGCCCACCACCGGCCCCCCGGGCGTTTCGTATTTTTTGGTTCCCGGCTGTCCGATGGGACCGCCGGCGCCGGAGTTATCTCCGCCGTCCGCGGGAATCTGCCCCAGCCCGGACAACAGGGTGGCCACCGTATCATTCAATAAAACGATCCGTTCAGGAACCTTAAGCCCCCGGCGTTTCAGCGCTTCCCGAAGCCCCTGACCTATGGGTTTGCCGATAACTTCGGACGCATCGACTTCTTTGCTAAATGATGTAGGAATACCGTCTCCGTCTTCCCGCATCGTCATGGGATAGGAAAAACAAAAACCGATTCCTTCAACGCCTCCTTCCGATTCCCTGATAAGAGGCTCCGCCAGATCGGCAATCTGGTTAAAAAATTCCTCCGCGCTCACCTTTCCCCCGGTTCCCGGCATGGGGGCCTTTCTCATTCCCGCGGCTTCGGGCTTTCCGGGCTCCCGGAAGTAAACCCTGGCGGCCCTGAAATTGGTTCCCCCCGCATCCAGGGCAATAACGGTTTTTCCCAGGGGAACTTCCGCCGCGGGCTTAAGATATGAAGGTATCATGGGCAGGGGCGAGGCCTGACCGCGGAGACCCCGCTCCATGTCGACAAGGACATCCCGGACCAGGGTGCGGGGATCGCAAATATCATAGTGAAAACCATAGGACCGGGCAAAATCGGCAAGCAGTTGGGGGTTAAAAGAAAAAGCCATACATACCTTCTTTAAAAAATGCAATCGGTTTCATAGTATTATAAAAGGGCTTTTTCCTGATGTCAATGAACGCTCTCCGGGGGCGTTGTACCGGGGGATTCCAGCTTTTCCCGGATGGCGTCATATTCCAGATTATCAAGCTGTTCGCGAAGCCAGGGGATAAGTTCACCGCCCGATTCATATTCGCAGCCTTCGAGTTCCGTCATGACCTCTTCCATGATCGCGGGCTTAAACCGCCGGGAGGCGTCAAGCAGCTTTTCGAGCAGCGCCTTTTCGGGGGCGGCGGCCCTTCGTTTTTTCTCTGCCCCTTTCGCCGTGCCTTCCAGCAGCTTCCGCAGGTCTTCAAGGAACGCTTCGGTTTTTTCTATAAAGGCGGTATTCTTCGAACTGACCTTCTCATAGTCCGCGGCCTTTGCCGCGTATTCCAGTTCTTCGGCGTCCCTGCCGATTTCGCCGGCGCAGATGCCATAGCTTGCCCCTTTAAGGCCGTGAACGGTAATCGTGTACTCCGGCAGGGTTTCCCGCGTCAGGAAACGGAGCTTGTCCAGCAGTTCCGGGGAATGGGTCACATAGGACTGGAGGACCTTCATATAGATCTCTTCAGTTCCGTAGCGTTTTAATCCCGCCTCAAAATCCATGCCTTCCAGCCTGACCGTTTCCAGGAAGCCGGTAGAAGGAACGGCAGCTTCGGCGGAGTTTTCACGCTCCGCCTTCCACAGCGTTTCCTCGGTCTGTTTATCCCGCACCCATTGGTTCAGCGCCGCGTCCAGCTTGAAAATATCAATTGGTTTGGCGAGAAACCCGTTAAAGCCCGATGAGAGGAACATCTCCTCATTGCCTGCCAGCGCGTTGGCCGTAAGAGCGATTATGGGGACAGTTTTCGCGTACTCCGTACCGATTTCGGTACGGATGATCTTCGCCGCTTCAATGCCGTCCATACCGGGCATCATGTGATCCATGAAGATCGCGTCGTATTTCACGTCTTCTTTGCGTATCCTGTCTATCGCCTCCTGTCCGCCCAGGACACAGTCAATGGTAAGGCCGTAGGGAAGCATAAGGCCCTTGGCGACATCCAGGTTTGTGGGCACATCGTCCACGACCAGCACTTTTCCGTAGGCCATGCGGGCGCGGACCAGATTCTTGCCCCGGCTGCGTTTGGTTTCGATCAGCCGGAAGGATCTGAGGTTCTCCGCCACTTCCCGCCCTATGGGCCGGGCATCAATGATTCTCTGGCAGAGCCGCACGGTAAAGGTGCTGCCCTGACCGTATTCGCTTTCCACGGTTATGGTCCCGTCCATCATCCCCACAAGCCGTTTGGTGATGGAAAGCCCCAGGCCGGTTCCCTCAATTTTACGGTTGGCCCTGGTGTTAAGCTGGCTGTATTCGGAAAAGAGCCTGTCTACGTCTTCCGCCCGGATGCCCTGGCCGGTATCGCTGACGGCGAAGATCATACACGCGCCGTCCCCCTGTTTTTCCCAGCGGATCCGCAGGGTAACCGTCCCCGTTTTGGTATACTTAAAGGCGTTGGAAAGGATGTTGTTTAACACCTGCTTTACCCGCAGTTCGTCACCGAAAAGTTTTGACGGTATGGTGTCGTCAATATTCAGCTTAAAGGTGATAGGTTTGGAACCGATCCGCACGATATTGAGCTGTATCGTGTCGTTGATCAGGCTTGGGGTATCGTATTCCACCGGAATAAGCTCCAGGTTGCCCGCCTCGATCTTGGAGATGTCGAGGATGTCGTTGATAATCCCCAGGAGGATAGAACCTGAACTGTATATCTTTTCCAGATCCCCAAGAACCTCCTCCGGCAGTTCCCGCTGCAGCTGTATCTCCGAAAGGCCGATGATCGCGTTGAGGGGGGTGCGGATCTCGTGGCTCATGGTGGCAAGGAAGGCGCTTTTTGCCCTGGAGGCCGCCTCCGCCGTTTCCTTGGCCAGGAGGGTTTCGGTAACGTCGTGGAAGAGAATCATGATCCCCTCTACCCTGCCGGATTTGTCCCGCATGGCGGTGGTATTGGTCGTATAGATCCGGTGATCGCCGCTGCCCGTAAGGTCAAGGACCTCTTCGGACCGCACGGTTCCCTCTTCGGCCATGGCCCGTTCGATACAGGCCGCGGCATGTTCCGAAAAGGTCTTGTTGTGAAAGCGTTCAAAGACCTCGAAAAAACGCTGCCCGTTGACCAGGCCAAAGCTCTGAATCCCCGCTGTTTTAAGAAAGGTGTCCGTGCAGTAGGCAAAACGCTGGTCCCCGTCCAGCAGGATAATGATGTGGGAACTGTTTTCCAGCATCATGTTCATGAATTTTTCCTGCTTGGTTTGTTCCTCTTTCAGCTTGGCGGCCAGCCCGTCCCGGATGGCGGATGCTCTTTCAAACCGCGTCATGGTATTTTGTTGAACGCCAAGCTGGCGGGTAAGTTTTTTTACCTGAAGCTGCAAAGCGGCGTTTTCTTCTTTCAGCGCCTGCGGGTCCGGAATCCGCACATCCGGAGTTTGTTTGTCCAGAGCCATTGCTTCCCCTTACAGAATACAGATGATCAGCGAATCGTTTTGCAAATGGTTTACCACCCTGCCGTCACCAAGCCGGGAAGGGAGTATTTCACCGCCGGAATAAACAAAATGATACGGGCTGTTCCCCAGACATTCTTTTACTTTTTCGTGCTCCGCCAGGGGCTGCATGCCCAAGCACCAGTTACGGCCCGCGCAGGAGTACATCAGGATCCCCCGGCCTTTAGCCGCCGCCCGGGCTTCCGTTATCTTGGCTTCGGTGGAACTTATCACATCCTCAAACCCCATGGTGGCCAGGGCGACGGAAGAATTAAGCGGAACGGCCCCGCAGAGGATCAATGATCCGTCTCCGGTTCCGCCGATGCAGGCCCGGATTAACAGGGAGCCGTCTTCCAGGTAAACGATAAAGGGCATGGACTGCAGACCCGACACATCGCCGTTTTTGACAATCCCTATGGACTCAAGGTAATTTACGGCGGGGATGTTGTTTACGGTCTGCAGAATGTTGCGGTTGACCCCCGTTATCACCGCCTTTTGCTTGAGGATATTTTCCTCATTGACGGAGACGCTTAAAAATTCAGGAGCCGCGTTCCCTACAATGACCGCCAGAGCCATGGAGGCCAGGTAGAATTCGCCGTTGTAAAACGTATAGCTCCTGCTGTAATCCGGTTCGTTGGAAATGGACAGTGTACCAAAGGCGGGGATCCCCCCCGAGAGGGCGTCAAGTTTTTCAACAAACTCATCGCCCCCCACGTTAAGCAAAAAGGGAACAAAAGGCATCAGCATGGCGGGTTTTTCGCTTAAGCCCGCGGTGATCCTGTTGTAGAGTTCCGTAAGGGGGGCGTCAACGGAATCGACGACAGGCGCGGAAACACCGCTTACAAACCGCATGTCCCCGCTGGTCAGCACCGTAAGCGAAAGCCCCGTCTGGCTCAGCCCCGCGGACGACGATGCGCTTATCGTGGTCGAGCCCAAAGTATCAAAGGGCAGTTTTTCCGAAAGGGCCCTGAAAACCCCGCTGTCCACAAAATCGCTGTAGCAGTGAATGATCCCAAGAGAATTGGTCAGGCGGTTATGGTCCAAATCCAGCTGTCCCAGCAGCTCCGATACCGCCGCGTCCACATCATCGATCTCTTCGGTAAAGGCAGTAAGCATTTTAATCATTTCTTTTTCCTCCTGAATTTTACCGCGCCCGGCAGGCGCTTTTTTTTGCCTCCGCGGCCAGTTCCCCATGGATGGACTCAAAGGCATCTACCACCCGTCCGTCAAAGCTTGTATTTTTTCCGTCCAGTATGATACGGCAGGCTTCGGTATGTTTCATCCCCTTACGGTACACCCTGTTGTCCACCAGGGCATCGTACACATCCGCCACCGCCATGATGCGGCCGCAGAGGGGAATTTGGTTTTCCGCAAGACCCCGGGGGTAGCCTTTCCCGTCAAAGCGTTCATGGTGGGAGGCGGCGATCATCCTGGCGTAGTGCAGGTACTGCTGGGTAGGCGTACGGGCCAGCATGTTTTTTAGTATTTCTTCGCCGATAACCGTGTGCCGCTTCATGAGGGTAAATTCCCCGTCATCCAGCCGGTCCGGCTTAAGGAGAATGCGGTCGCTGATGGCGATCTTCCCGATGTCGTGGAAGGGCGCCGCCCGGACCATCATCTGCAGATCCGTCGGGGTAAGCTCCTCGGCAAAAAGCCCCATTTCAATCAGCCTCCGGCCCAGCATGTCCACATATTTGCTGGTCCGGGCCACATGCTCGCCG
This sequence comes from Spirochaetaceae bacterium, assembly GCA_031265015.1. GTDB lineage: Bacteria > Spirochaetota > Spirochaetia > Treponematales > Breznakiellaceae > JAISBN01. The sequence goes on from JAISDG010000117.1 coordinate 12,031, forward strand.
GTGTTTTCGTCCCGGCACTCGATAAGCTCGGCAAAGGCCAGGGCAACGCTGTCCGACATTTTTGCCACGGTATTTTCAAGCTGGGTCTGGTAGGAGGAAAAACGGAGATGCAGTTCTATGCGGTGCAGAAGGATGCTCTTTTCCACCGGCTTGGTAATAAAGTCCCTGGCCCCCGACGCAAGCCCCCGGACCTGGGTTTCCGTATCGTGGTTGCCGGTAAGGAAAATCACCGGGATGCTTCCCAGATAGCGGTTCAGCCTGAGCCGCTTTAGGGTCTCAAAGCCATCCATTCCGGGCATCTCGATGTCCAGCAGGATAAGATCCGGTTTTTCCTGCATACAGATCTGCAGGGCCAGAGCCCCCGATTTAGCCAGGGAGACATCGTACTGTTCCCCAAGCTGGGCGCCTATCTGTTTAAGGCTGGGCAGGTTATCATCCACCACCAGTATCTTGTTTTGGGAAGCCCTATCCATGGTACAGATCCTTCCCCTGGATTTTTACCAGCGGTTTTACGGAGACCCGGAGACGGGCAAATTCATCCTTCATCCCTTCAAATACCTCTACTATCCGGGGATCGAACCAGGAACCCTTCCCGTCAACAATAACCCCGCAGGCTTCCTCGTGGCTTAGGGCCCTGCGGTACACCTTGTCGGTGATGCAGCCGTCGTAGACATTTGCCACCGCCATGATCCGGGCGCAGAGGGGAATCGCGTCCCCGGCAAGGCTGTGGGGATACCCTCCGCCGTTGTAGCGTTCATGGTGGCTTTCGGCGATCAGCCTGGCGAATTTAAGGTAGTGCTGTTCGGGAGTGCGCTCGTAAACCGCGGCAAGAAAACGGGCCCCGATAAGGGGATGCTGCTTGACCAGCTCGTATTCGTCTTTGGTAAGCGCGTCTTTTTTAAGAAGCAGCGTGTCGCTGATGCCGATCTTGCCAATATCATGGAAGGGGGCCGCCCGGACTATCAAATCCAGTTCCGTCCCCGTAAGCTCGTCCCCAAAGATCCCTGTCTCAAGCAGCCCCCGGCCCAGGATATCCACGTACCTCCCCGTCCTGAGCACGTGGGTCCCCGCGTTGTCGTCCTTACATTCTATGAGTTCCGCGAAGGAAGTAACAATGCTTTCTTCCAGCTCTTTGACGGTCTGCTCCAGGGAATTCTGATACGCCGCAAACTGGAGATGGAGTTCCAGCCGGTGAAAGAGGATGTCCTTGTTCGCCGGCTTGGTAATAAAATCCATCGCCCCCGAGTCCAGGGCCCTGATTTCGGTGGACGCGTCGTGGTTGCCGGTAAGAAAGATAACCGGTATGGGGCCGAGATCCGGATCTTCCTTTAGCAGGGCGATAGTCTCGAAGCCGTTCAGTTCGGGCATCTCCACATCCAGGAGGATAAGGTCCGGCTTTTCCTGTTTGCATATCTTGAGGGCCAGGGCCCCCGATTTGGCCAGGGAAACCTCATAGTAGGGCTCAAGCTGGGCGCTTATCTGTTTGAGGGTTGCGAGGTTGTCATCTACCACTAATATGTGCTTTGCCATAGTACGGCCCGGAGGGGGAATTTCGCTATCCCCGGGCAGCTGTAGTATACCCCCTTGAGGGCAGGATAGCAAGCAAAAGTCCCGGGCCTCACGGACAGACACGGACGTTTCGCCCATACGGACGGACACGGACCTGTTGTTTGAAATCTTTGCTTTTGTCCGGGGCAAGTCCGTGAGGTCCGTGGTAAAGAATTCAACCACGGACCATACGGACAGACACGGACCTGTTGTTTGAAATCTTTGTTTTTGTCTGTGGTGGTCCGTGAGGTCCGCGGTTATTTTGAATTCGGAATTATTGCGGGATGCTGATTTTTTTCTGTCCGGGGGTATAGTGGTATTCGTGAAAACCGGTCTGTGGGGGGCTCCGCTGTTTTCACGAAAGGCTCCGCTGTTTCCGCGGAAGGCTCCGGGGACGGTTTCCGCCCTGAAAGGGGTCCCCGGCGGATTACCGGGGCTCCGGGGGAACTTAGAAAATCCCCCGGCGGCCTCAAGGGACCTCTCCGGGACTCATCCGGAGGACAGACCAAGTCATTCTGTCGACAATCCAAGTCATTCTGTCGACAATCCAGGACATCCTGTCGACAATCTAAGTCATTCTGTCGACAATCCAAGTCATTCTGTCGACAATTCGGGTCATCCTGTCGACAATTCAAGTCATCCTGTCGACAATCCAAGTCATTCTGTCGACAATCTAAGCCATCCTGTCGACAATCCGGGCCATCCTGTCGACAATTCAAGTCATCCTGTCGACAATCCAAGCCATCCTGTCGACAATCTAAGCCATCCTGTCGACAATCTAAGCCATCCTGTCGACAATTCAAGTCATCCTGTCGACAATCCAAGCCATCCTGTCGACAATCTAAGTCATCCTGTCGACAATCCGGGGCATCCTGCCGACAATTCAAGCCATCCTGTCGACAATCCGGGTCATCCTGCCGGCAATCCAAGGCCAATAGCAGTTTGTGACAAGTTGTGCTAAGTTATGTTAATTTGGAACTGGATTAAAATAGCCTGCCGTGGTAGAATGAAAATGACCTTGGACCCGGACAAGTAAGGAGTAGATGTATGGATATTAATGAGATCGTTAAGGAAGTCACAAAAAGTGTAATTGCCCAGGCGGAAAGCCGGACCGCTCCTGCTTTAGACGCTTCCGCCGGCCGGAACGCCGCTTATGACGCAGGCTATGCTCAATATATGGATCATACGGTGCTTAAGCCCGAAACCGTCAAGGCGACCCTGAAGAAATTCTGTGACGAGGCAAAACAGTACCACTTTGCTTCGGTCTGTGTTAATCCCGCCAATGTGCCCTATGTAGCCGCCCAGCTTAAGGGGTCCGGGGTCAAAACCTGTTCAGTCATCGGCTTTCCCCTGGGGGCGACCACACCCTTTATCAAGGCCGCGGAGGCCACCGAGGCGATTAAAAACGGCGCGGAAGAAGTGGACATGGTGATCAACATCGGCGCTCTTAAAGACAGGGAATATGACGTGGTATACAACGATATTCTCGCGGTGGTAAACGCCGCCCACCCGGCGGCCATTGTTAAGGTGATTATTGAAACCGGCGCCCTTTCCGATGAGGAAAAGGTTGCCGCCTGCGCCCTGGCAAAACGGGCCGGAGCGGACTTTGTCAAAACCTCCACCGGTTTCGGTCCCGGCGCCGCGACGGTAGAAGACGTTAAGCTTATGAAGCAGACCGTGGGCGAGGGAATGCGGGTTAAGGCTTCCACCGGCATCAACGATCGGCGGATTTGCGATGAAATGCTCAAGGCAGGGGCGGTCCGCATGGGTACCAGCAAGGGTATTAAAATCGTTAAAGGCGAGATTGATCCCCGGGCCGGAAGATAAGCGCCGCTGGCGGATAAAACCCGCAGGCATGACGGGTTATCCATGTAGAATGACAGGTAAAAAAGACCCTTTCCATGCCGAAAAGATTGTGTATGCGGCAAAACTTCCGGCGGAGCAAATCAAGCGCCTTTTCGGGCGATTTTTGACACCGCCGAAACTTTTCCCGGACTCTACCGGGGATTCTCCAGCAGGCCGCTGACCCACCCGGTTACGGTGCGGATTTGCTCCTGCCCGCCGCCTTTGAGGGGGTTCACGAAGCTGATCTCCCCGGCGAAGGTGTTTCCCGGCAGCAGGGCTTTGAGTTTTTCCAGGGCCTTCCCTTTACCGCCGGCGTGGCAGCAGAAAAGGGCGACTCTTTTGTTTTCTATTTTCGTCCGGGCCAGGAAGCTTCTCAGCGCCGGAGCCGGAGAGCCCGCCCACACCGGCCCGCCGATGATGATCAAATCGTAGGGGGCGATCTGAACATCGCAGGGTTTTAGGACGGGTTTTTCATGGGTCATAACCTGCCGGCCTCCCCAGATGTACTTGGATAAGCCGCCGCGTTTTTTATCATCCGCCAATTCCAGCCGGAGGATATCCGCGGAGGCGGCGGTCTTTATCTGTTCCGCGATAAAGCCGGTATTGCCTTCGAATGAATAGTAAACTACCAGGGTCTTCATAAAGCTCCTTTCTCCCAAGGGTATTTTTATCTACGGTACATTTAAAAAAATGAATACGCAAGTAGGATGTGAAGAAAGCGGACTTTCCCCCGTTTGGTCCGGATATACCGGAGCAGCTCCGGCACGGAGGCGTCAAAAAAACGAGGATGCCTTTTTCATGGCGTATGATTGCGGCTCCTTTACCCGTCAATAACATTGTTGAGCCAGCGGCCCGATCTGAGCCGCCACAATCCCCAGAACATCTTGAAAAGATCCTCGCTGCACAGACACAGGTAAATGACCCACACCGGGGCGCGGACAATAAAGGCCATGACGGCGCCGAAAGGAAGGGAGTAAGCCCACATAACAACCATTTCAAAGAGGACGCAGAAGATGGTATCCCCTCCGGCCCGGCAGACGCCGACAATAAGGCACATGTTAAAAGCCCTGAATGGATAGGAACAGCACAGGATAATAAACATGATCGAGGTAAAGCCCAGGACCGCGGCGTTCACGTTAAATATCAGGGGCAGCAGCTTTGACAGCGGGAACAGGCACAGCGCCGCCGCCGCCGCCAGGAGCGGGGCAAAGGCGGTGATGCGCCGGGCATAATCCCTGGCGGCCTCCTCATTTCCCTCCCCGATCTTTTTGCCGATCAGCACCGCCACGCCGTTTCCCAGGCCGATAAATACCACCCAGGTAAGCTGTGACACGGTGTTGGTAATATTGAACGCGGCAATAGCGTCGGTACCGGTCCGGGCAAAGATAACGTTCTGGACGGTTATCCCCAGGGCCCAGATAAGTTCGTTCAAAATCACCGGAGCGGTAATCACCAGAAAGCGGCCCACAAAGGCCCGGTTAAAACCGGTGTACTCTCTGAAGGTTCCGGCGATCTCGTACTTTCGTTTGTAGCTGACTACCACCAGGACAATAAGCTCCGCGTACCGGGCTATGACTGTGGCAACAGCCGCGCCGGCGACGCCCATGGCCGGAAAGGGGCCGGCGCCAAAGATAAGGAAATAATTAAGAACCACGTTGATGGAAAGGGCGATAAGGGTGGTCACCATGGCAAGGGTAACCCGTTCAATGGAACGGAGGGTAAGCACCAGGGCAAAGCTGATGCCGAAGGGGATAAAGGACGGGGAAAGGGTTTTAAGGTACAGGGCGCCGGCCCTGATCACTTCCGGGTCCCGGGAATAGACGCCGAGGATCTTTTCGGGGATACAAATAACCGCCAGGGTAAAGAGAAAAGCGGCGGCCGTATTCAGGATAAAGCACAGGCCGGTGTTCTTGCGGATTCCCCGGATGTCCTTTTTGCCCCAGAACTGGGCGGTAAAGATCGCCCCGCCGGAACAAATGCCAAAGAGGATCATGCTGAACAGGAAGAACACGTTGTTCCCCAGGCCCACCGCGGCAATTTCCGTAGTCCCCAGCCTTCCTATCATCACCGTGTCAACCATGTTAACAAAGGAATTGATCAGGTTCTGGAGCATAATGGGTACGGAGATGATAAAGAGGCGTTTATAAAACTGCCTGTCTTTGAAAAGGGAAAAGGGCATTATCAAGTGTCCGCCGGGAAAATTCCTGAGAGATAGGTTTTAAGATCCACCTTGATGGGGGCCAGGTACAGATGGAACGCGTTCTTTTCGCAAAAGCCCGCCACCTGCCGGGCAAAGCCGGTGTTCCAGGCCAGATCCGCCCTGAAAGATTTGGGAAAAACCGCCCGGTTCCGGGATTCCCAGTAATTCCGGTTCCCGGGGGTTAAAACCGGAGCGACCCCCCAGAATACCCGTTTGCCCTCCAGGTATTCCGCGTAAATTTCCAGCAGCCGCAGGTCAAAAAAAGGCTGGCTCATAAAGCCGGAGGCTCCCGCTTCTTCCTTGGCGGCCAGGTAATCCAGCTCATAACGGATATTGGTCCGGTAGGGATCAAAGGCGGCAAAAATTTCCAGGCCGGGCAGTTCCGCCTTCAGCATCCTGATAAAGGGAACCGTCGGCGAAGCTTTCTCTTCCTCCGCCGGATTCCCCGGGTCCCCCGCGATAACCAGCGCCCGCCGGATCCCGTGGTCAATAAAAAAATCCCGCCAGGGGAAAGGCCCCTCGGGGGGAAAATCCCTGGCCCGCAGGTGGGGCATCAGGACCGGGCCCCTGTCCGGCAGCCCGCCGCCCGGCATGTCCCCGTCCGTCCGCATTCCATCCGCCAGCATTCCGCAGGCTTCCCGGGATTTAAGGGAAAAGCGGGGCAGGTCGGGGATATTAACGCAGTTTATCCGGGGATAGGCCCGGCACAGCAAAAAGTCTTCTTTCAGGGAGAGGGGGCTGCGGGGTACGATTTCCAGGGAAACATCCATAATGTCCAGCGTAAAGGTTTTGCCCGGTTGATGCAACGGACCACCTAAAGCGAAGGGATGATACAAAAACTAATCGGCATGGGTGGGCGTACCCGCGAAGGGGCAAAACCTTTCGGTTTTGCCTAGTCTTCCAGTTCCGGGATGCTTTCCTTCATCCGGGCAAGAAAGTCCTCGCCGGAAAGCCCTTCCCGCAGGGCGACAAAGACCGTATTGTCCCGGCCGGAGATGGTACCCATCACTTCGTCCAGGCTCAGATTGTCCACCGCCAGGGCTACGGCGTCGGAATGGCCGGAATAGGTTTTTATAACCACCAGGTTTCCCGACCAGTCAATGGAGATATAGCCCCGCAGGAAGTCGTGGATATAGGTTCGTTCCGTTTCCTGCCGTTCGTCTTCACCGGGCAGGGTATAGACATAGCCGTTATGGCCGTCCGAAATCTTTCCCACTTTCAGGAGCTTTAAGTCCCGGGACAGGGTAGCCTGGGTAACGGTAAATCCTTCTTTTTCCAAATGCCCCAAAAGGGTTTCCTGGGATTCGATACGGTAGGTTTTTATTAATTTACGAATAGCCTTGAGGCGTGCCAGACGCTCCTTCATTATGCATAAATATACAATTAGCGGGCCGTTTTATGCAAGTCTTTACAAAAAACCGCCGCCGGCTGCAGCCCGGCGGCCTGCACGTTACCGGGCCGGGGCCGTTACCGGCGCCGGCTATCATCCCCTCATTTAGCATCCTGCAAATGAGGGGGTCACCCGGCCTTTCGCGGCCGGGTAGTTTTTTGCCCCTCCCCTGCGCCCTGTTTTAGCCGATACTCTAAAGTGAGATGGAAGAAATATCCGGTACACCCAGGCGGGAACCAACCCTGCTGCTGCCCGGCGACAGGAATGACGGCAATGTATTGCTGTTCTTTCCGGAAGATAACCTGGTACTCAAAGCCGATTTTTATCCTCCCCTGGCGGATTCCAAACCCCTGGATCCCGATTCCATTGCCGCGGCCCTGGCCCGGTTTAACGTGGTTCACGGGGTCCTGTGGGAAAATATCATCAAGGCCCTGACCGAATGTAACCTGAACCGCAGGTTTGTCCGGGATGTAACTGTTGCCCGGGGGGATCCGCCCGTTCAGGAAGTTCTTGAATACTACCAGCTTAATCCCGCCCTGACCCGGACCGGGACCCTGCCGGAGGACAATGCCAGGACGGACTACCGGTCCTATTCTCCCTTTGTGATCGTTAAAAAAGGACAGGCCCTGGCCAAGCTTAAATCCCGGAAGGAAGGAAAAGACGGCAGGGACATCTACGGTAAGGTTATTCCCCACGGAACGATCAGGCCCGAAGGGGTTTTAGGGGGAAGCAGCACCAGGAAAGAGGGAAGGTATATCTATGCCGAAATCAACGGCCAGCTGATACAGGACAAAAATACGCTGAACGTCCAGGATTCTCTGGTTATCAAGGGCCCCGTGGATTACCGTACGGGCCACATTATGTTTCCCGGGGATGTGTTTATAGAAGGGCCGGTTTCCGACGGGTTCAAGATCTACTCCGGCTCTTCGGTAACGATCAAACAAACCTTTGACGTCACCGACGCGATCACCAAAAAGGATCTGGTGGTTTCCGGGGGGCTTATCGGCAGGGGCCGGGCGCTGGTTAAAGTCGGGGGGACCCTTAAAACCAAATTTATCGAAAACTGCAAAGTTGCCTGCCGTAAAACCATCGAAGTGGATACGGATATCGTGAACTCATCGGTATATACCATGGAAAAGCTGGTAATGAGCGACAGGGGAAAGATCCTGGGGGGCGAGATTTATGCCGTCCAGGGAGTCTATGCCGGGGGAATCGGGAAAAAAACCGGCCGGGAAACCCGGATCCACTGCGGGGTTGATTTTACCGCCCAGCAGGAAAAGGAACGGTGCAATTACCAGCTGCGGATCATCGCCGCAAAACTGCAAAAGCTCCGGGAACTGCTGGCAGCGGAAAGCGGACCGGACGAATCCGCGCCGGGAACCCCCGGAATCGAACGGCGGCAAAAGATGGAAGAGGCCCTGGCCCGGCTGGAGGAAGAACAGAAAAAAATCACCCTCCAGGCAGGCGCCGTTCTTGCCCGGCTAAACGCGGATGAAAACGCCGTGGTCGAAGTCCCGGGAGAAATAGCCCCCGGTACCCTGATCGAAATATGCCAGATCGCTTTTTTTGTTTCCGACCCGTTAAAGCACGTCCGAATCCGGCTGGACCGGAAACTCGGCAAACTGACCCCGGAACCGCTTTAGCCGGGAAATTAACCCCAGTAATTCCGAATTCAACCGCGGACCTCTGGCAATGCGCAGAGCACATTGCCTAGGACAACCACGGACCTGTTGTTTCAATTCCATGCTTTTCGCGGTATACTTTCAACCATGAACCTTATGCTGCCAAAAGTAGACTTTGCCTTTAAGCTCCTGTTCGGCGACCAGCGCAGTAAAAACATCCTGGCGGATTTCCTGAAAGCCGTTCTCCCCGGCCTGGCGGATGAGGAATTCGAAGAATTAACCATCACGGACCCTCAGCTCAAACGGGAATTCAGCGGCGACAAGCTGGAAATTCTGGACGTAAAACTGCGTACCGGCAGTGGAAGGTCCCTGGATATAGAAATACAGGTTTCCGACATACCGGAAATGCGCTCCCGGATAAGCTATTATTTGTCGAACATGATCACCGAACAGATCGGAATGGGAGGGCATTATGCCAATCTCAAGCAGGCCGTTTCCATCGTTATCACGGATTACGATTTTATCCCCGAATCCGCGCGGTGCCATACGATATTCCAAATGTTGGAAAAGGAAGAGCATTTTCCCTTTAACGATCTGATGGAGATCCACGTACTGAATCTGGAACGGCTGCCGCCGGACGGGGAAGGCAAGCTAATGGACTGGCTGCGTTTTTTAAAAGCGGAGACAGAAGAGGAGTTTAAGATGATAGCGGAAAAGAACCCTATGATACACGAAGCATATTGTAAGCTACAAGTAATGAGCGAAGACGAGGCGAACCGGATGATCTACGAGGCGCGGCTAAAGGCCCAGCGGGACGACTATTCCCGAATGAACGGCGCCCGTCAGAAGGGTCTGCAGGAAGGCATCCAGGAAGGTATCCAGAAGGGTCTGCAGGAAGGTATCCAGAAGGGCCGTGAGGAGGGTCGTCAAAAGGGCCGGGAGGAAGGCCGCGAGGAAGGTGAATTGAGGGCCACAAGAAAAATAATCCTTGAAATGGGTAAAAAAGGCCTGGATATCAAAACTATAACCGCTGTTACGCATGTAAGCGAACAGCAAATCAACGATATCCTTAAAGAAAAAATTTAAACCGCAAGCCAAAAATCCAGCATGGATGCCGGTTACGCCCGCGAAGCGGGGGCGGCAAGGACGCCGCTGTATCCATTGCCTGTCCGCCAGTAGGCGGACAGGGCTGCGGTTTGCACAGCAAACCGCAAGCTAAAAATCCAGCATGGATGCTGGATTTTTGGCAGTTGACAACTTCCCCCAACCGGGTGATACTGACAGAGCAATGAACACGATAGCGGTTATGCAAGGAACAGCGCAGAATGCGGTCCCGATTAGTCTCCCTTCAACGATACGGTTTTCTGATGTTTGTTGTAGTATCATAGAAAACACTACATACCCCCCCCCCCCCCCGCATTTGGTGCGGTTTAGTAACGTCTCCTGGAAAACGCTTTTGTTCTCTGTCGTTTTATAGCATAGGTCTACCTTTTTCCGCAAAAACGCCCGAATTGTCTGGTATCCCGCTGTCTTCCCGCTCCGGCGCCCCGGTAAAACAGGGTAGCCAGCGGGATACACGCGACATTCATCCGGATAAACGGAGCATCCATCCAGCTAACCAAAGCATCCATCCAGCTAACCAAAGCATCCATCCAGCTAACCAGAGCATCCATCCAGCTAATCAGAGCATCCAGCCAGCTAATCAGAGTATCCAGCTGGCTAATCAGAGTATCCAGCTGGCTAATCAGAGTATCCATCTGGCTAACCAGAGCATCCATCCAGATAAACAGGGCGTTCATCCGGCTGTACAAAACGTTTAGCCGGCTAAACAGGCCGTTCACTTGGCTGAACGGGCTCATAAAACAGGTAAAAGCGGCGAAAATGCCGCTTTTCAAAAGGAGCTTATGTATGGGTAAACAACTTATCCCCTCGTGCGGTCCCGGGTATGACCGCTTCTTCAAGAACATCACCCAGTATGTGGCGCTGATGTGCGGCGGCGAGAC
>JAISDG010000036.1 GCA_031265015.1 Spirochaetaceae bacterium
CGCCGGGGCCCGCCATAGCACAGGCCTCGCCGTCAATCAGTTCGTAACGCTCCCCTTCGGCCAGTTCCCAGTCTTTATAATCGGCGTAGGTAAAATGTCTGTTTTCAGGCAGCCTGGCGGCGCGGCTCATGAACCGCCGGTCCCGCGCACCAGCGCGTTAAATTCTTTCTCGTCCAGGGTTTCCTTTTCCTGGAGCACCGCGGACACCCGGTCCAAAAGTTCCCGCTTGCCGGTTAAAAGTTCCCGGACCCGGACAAACCGTTCTTCCACGATCCGGGCGATTTCTTCGTCAATGTACTGTTGGGTGGCTTCGGAATATTCCCGCTGGAATGACGGTTCCTGCCGCTCGCTGCCGGGTATGCCTCTGGACGTCAGGGCCACGTTGCGGAAACGCTGGCTCATGCCGTAGTCGGTGATCATTTTTCGGGCTATGTCGGTGGCTTTGGTTAAATCACTGGCGGCGCCGGTAGAGAATTCTCCGGTGATCATTTCCTCCGCAATACGGCCCCCCAGCAGGATGTCGATCTTTCCCAGCAGATCCGACTGGGTAACGGTATACCGGTCCTCCACGGGAAGCTGCATGGTGTAGCCCAACGCAAAGCCCCGGGGGATGATCGAAATTTTCTGGACCGGATCGGCGTTGGCGGTAAAGGCCGCCACCAGCGCGTGACCCGCTTCATGGTAGGCGGTCAGCTTCCGTTCCTGGGGCTTAAGGACCCGGGTTTTTTTCTGCAGCCCCGCTACGGTTTTTTCGATGGCCTCGTCAAAGTCCCGCTGTTCCACCAGCTTTCTGCCGGAACGGACCGCCAGCAGCGCGGCCTCGTTAACAATGTTTGCCAAATCCGCGCCGGAAAAACCGGAAGTAATCCGGGCCACTACCACAATATCCGTCGATGGCGAAAGTTTTACGCCTTTGGAGTGGATTTTTAAAATTTCTTCCCTGCCTTTTAAGTCCGGCCGGTCCACCAGGACCTGGCGGTCAAAACGGCCGGGCCTGAGCAGCGCCGGGTCCAGCACCTCGGGCCGGTTGGTAGCGGCAAGAATAATAAGCCCCGACGTACCGTCAAAGCCGTCCATTTCCACCAGGAGCTGGTTCAAGGTTTGTTCCCGCTCGTCGTTGCCCCCGGCAATGCTGTTACGGCTTTTACCGATGGCATCCAGCTCGTCAATAAAAATGATGCAGGGCGCCTTGTCCCTGGCCTGTTTAAAGAGATCCCGCACCCGGGCCGCGCCGACCCCCACAAACATCTCCACAAAATCCGCGCCGCTCATCCTAAAGAACGATACTCCCGCCTCGCCTGCCACCGCCCGGGCCAGGAGGGTTTTCCCCGTCCCCGGCGGCCCCACCAGCAGTACCCCTTTGGGGATTTTACCGCCGATTTCGGTATATTTGGCCGGACTTTTCAGGAAGTCCACCACTTCTACCAGCTCTTCCTTGGCTTCGTCCACTCCCGCGACATCCCTAAAGCGGGTGACAATGTCTCCTTCGGCGACGATCACCGCCTTGTTCTGACCTACGGAAAGCACGTTGCCCCCCAGGCCGGAACGCTTCATTAAATAGCGCCAGACGATGATAAAAAACACCACGGGGAGTACCCAGCTCAAGATAAGGTTAAGGATCGCCCCGCCCTGCCGGGATACCGCATAATAGGCGACCTTGTTTTCGTCCATCAGAGCGATGATGCTCTCGTCGTTGATGGGGATAGTCCGGTATATCTTTTCGTCGTTCCTGACGCTGGTCCGGGGATCCAGGGAAAAGGGAAGGCCGAACGGGCGGGGGGACTCTGCGGGCCGTTTTTCCGTGGTATGCCCCACAAAAACGGAGTCGCTCAGCTCCACCCGCTTGATCTCCCCGGACGCTATCTTGTTTTTAAACTCGGAAAAGTCTATGGGGGCGGAAGATTTGCCGGCCATATAGTAATTAAAGGCGCTCATGGCCGCCAAAAAAATCAGCAGATAGATAACGGTAAACTTCCATCCAAAACGTCCGGGAGGCTTCCGGGGGCTTTTGCCGAAAGGAAAGGGGGGAGGGCTGTTTTTTTGTTCTTCGCCGTTTGCCGAAGGCCCGCCGGGACCTCCGGAACTATCGCTCATGTTTGCTCCTTAAATAAAATAATACTGAAAAATGCGGGAAAAAGCTAGCCGCCGGTCCGAATCACATGCCCCGCAAGCAAGTTGACAGTTACGCAGTGAGAATATATCATAAAATATGCATAATTTTGTTACCTGGAGCAATAATTATTCGGTATCCGTATCCCTCATCGACAGTCAGCATAAAAGGCTTATCAAGTTGACCAATTCTCTGTATGCGGTCTGCGGGGAAAAGAATTCCGACAAACGGCACACTGATTTTTTAAAATGCGTACAGGATGCCGTTGATTATACGGGATACCATTTTGGTACTGAAGAAATCGTCATGCAGAAACTGGGCTATCCTTTCTACGAGAAACACTACAAGGAGCACCAGGACTTTGTCGCGAAAGTGGTAGGCCTGATGGATAACCTAAAAACGCTGACCTATGTAAACCCCGTAAGCTTTGTTCATTTTTTGAAATTCTGGGTATTAAACCACATTGCCAAAACAGACAAGGACATGGGGAACTATATCATGCAGCAGCGGCAAAACAATGCGCTAAGCCATATTACCCTGAAAATAAAAAAGGTCCGGTCGGTTGTTGAAGATCCTCTTTCCCGGCAGCGGACAGTATCCTATCAGTACAAGATTAAATGATCCGGCCTTCGGGTTTGGGACGCTGACAAAACATCACACCGGCGGTGTTACCTTTATATCAATTTTCTGATAGGGAATCTCGATCCCCTCCGCTTCAAATCGTTTTTTAACGGCAATAAGTATGGAATTTTTTAAATTCCAGAAATTGCTCTTTTCGAACCACAGGTTAAAAAGCAGCTTGATCCCCGAACCGTCAAAGCTGTCAATGCCAAAGAAGGGAGCGGGTTCTTCCAGGCAGTACTGGTTGCGGGCGGCCAGTTCCAGCAGGATGTCCCGTACCCGTTCCAGGTCTTCTTTGTAGGCCACGGAAAAAGCCAGGTCCAGCCGGCGGATGGGAAAGCGGGTGATGGTTACCATGCTGCTTTTGCTGATTATTTCGTTGGGGATGCGGACAAAGAGATTGTCGTGGGTCCGCAGTTTTACCGAAAGAAGATCCACCGAAAGTACCACCCCGGTGATGCCGTCCGCCGTGATGGTATCGCCCACGGTAAAGGGTTTTTCCGAAAGCAGGAAAAACCCGGCGATCAGGCTTGCCACCGAAGTCTGTGCCGCAAAGCCGATGACGATGCCGGCGATTCCCGCGGCTCCCAAAATGGCGGAGGTATCGATCCCCAGGCGGTGAAAGACAAAGAGAAATGACAGCACAAAACCGGTATACCGGATTCCGTTCCTGATCATGGAGTCCCGCTGGGCGCTCACCTTCCCCTTAAGGAGCCTGCCCAGGGAATGCTGGATTAGGTTGAATACCGCCAGGATAAAGATTACCGTAAGGACCATGCCGGCGAGCTTTCCCAGCAGAGCCGCCGGGTTTGCGCCGCTGATAAACTGCCGAACTCCGCGGACAATAACTTCGGTATTCATGGCAATCCTGCAATACTTTTGATGATCCGCGCTCCGTGGTGAACCAGCAGGCCGCCCATGCCGCTTTTGCTGCCCTGGACAATCAGCGAGGGAATGTTTGCGTGATCCCCGCCCGTTTCGGGCCATCTAAAGCTGACGCGGAAATCTTCGCCGCCGTACACATCGATAACCGGCATATCGCTGTACAAGGCGCCGGACAAGCAGTCGCCGCCGTTCTTCTGTCCGTACACCGAAAGTTCCTCCACATGAAGGGGCATTTTACCCGGTTCCAGAATCGTCCTGGTCCGGTTTCGCAGCAGGAGCCTGCAGCGAACGCCCGGTACGCTTTCCGCCGTACCGCCCACAGCTGTACCGGCCGGACCGGTTCCCCCGGCGCCGGCCTGTCTGTCGCCGCCAACTTGCCTGGCGCCGTTTGCCGCGGGCAAAACATAACACAGTATGCCCGTCATGGTATCCTCCCCATACCAGGTCTCCTTGACCGTAAAGGGGGTAAAGGTAAAAAGAACCTCCGATGACCCGCCGGAATGGAGGGTCAGCCGCGCGATGGGGGGCATTTCCAGTTCCAGGATCGCCTCCGTACCGGGAGAAAGCCTGAGGGTATCTGCGGGAAAAACCAGGAAAGGTTTGGCGGGCAGACAAGGCGTCAGGGCGATCCGCTGTTCCGTGTTTTCGGGCGGAACTTCCCACAGGGCGGTAATGGCTGCTCCATCGGGGGCTTCCCCTTCCAGCGGGCCGGAACAGGCGCCGCGGCAGTCGTTCCAGGACAGGCTCCGGCAAAAACCCTGCCACCGCCCGCCGGGGCCGCGGCGGACGGCGATTTCCGCCCCCCACAGATTCCACCGGTACCAGACACCCTCCCGGGGAACAAAAGATTCCCACCAGCACATACTTGATACTATACCGTAATTGCAGAACTTTTCCACCGGTGGTATTCTAAAACCGGCATGGTTAGGGCGCTTCATACCTCCGATTGGCATCTGGGTTCTCAGTTGTACGAAAAAGACCGGCTGGAAGAACAAAAACAGTTTCTTGCGTGGCTGACAAAAACCATCGCCGAAGAAAAGATCGGCGTCCTCGCCGTGGCCGGGGACATTTTCGACAACCACGCTCCTTCCGTTGCGGCCCAGACCCTGTATTTTGAATTCCTGGCGGGCCTGCTGGAATTGGGGCAGGCCCGGCCCGAAATTTTTATCATCGCCGGTAACCATGATTCGCCCCAGTTTTTGAGCGCCCCCAGGGAGATACTTTCCCATCTGCGCATCCATATTGTTTCCGCCGCCGAACCGCTCCGGCCCGAAGGGGAAGTTTTTGCAATCCGGGATGCCAAAGGCAATCCCCTCCTGGCGGTCTGCGCCGTGCCGTTTTTGCGGGAACGGGATCTTAGACTGATTTCCGATTTAGGTTCAGGGGATGATCCGGCGGCGGCATACCGGGAAGCCGCCGCCGGTCATTTCCGCGCCGCCGTGGATCTGGCAAAGCGCAGCATGCCGGAGCTTCCGGTGCTGGTCATGGGTCATTTGTTTCTGGGCGGCGCGGTTCTGTCGGATGACACTTCCGAGCGCCTGCGGGAAGTAGGCAGGCTTTCATCCATGCCCGCGGAGATGCTTCCTCCCGCGGATTACTATGCCCTGGGGCATCTGCACCGGCCCCAGTGCGTCCGCGGCATGGAACACTGCCGCTATTCGGGTTCTCCCCTTGCCATGAGCTTCAGCGAGGCGGGACAGACAAAGTCGGTAACGATCGTTGAATTTGAAAGCGCCTCGTATCAGTACGATCTGTTCCGCGGCGGAGGGCCCCGGATCATCTGTAGGGAAGTGCCCGGCTTTTCCCGGCTGGAACAGATCCGGGGAAACGCCGAAACGATACGGAAGCGGCTGGAAGAAATAAAAGCCGCGGAAACAGGCCGCCGCGGCCAGGCGGCGTTAACGGAGTTAACGGCGTCAACGGAGTTAACGGCGCCCATAGGGCAGGAAACGTCAGCTCTGCCGCCGCTCTTTATCGAGATTCAGTTGATCGGCTCCAGCGGCGATGTTCAGGATTTTTGGGCGGAAATAGACAGCCTCCGCTCGGAAGCCCTGGAAAACCGGTACTCTTTTTCCATCCTGGCAAAGCAGGATCTGCGGGATACCGGCGCCGCCGCGGCGGCCGCGGATTTTACCGAAATCAGGGCCCTTAAGCCCGTTGATGTCTTTGAACGAAAACTGGATGAAGAACATATCGAAGGGGAAAAACGGGATACCTTCCTGACCATGTTCAGGGAAGCTGCGGAACAGGTTGAGGCGGGGAACCATGAAGATTAGGCGGCTGGTTTTTGAGAACATCAATTCCCTGGCGGGAAAATGGGAAATCGATTTTACCGATCCTTCCTTTAGCGAAGGGATATTTATTCTTTCCGGTCCTACCGGAGCGGGCAAGACCACTATCCTGGACGCGGTCTGCCTTGGCCTCTATGGAAAGACATCCCGGCAGAGCATCGGTCCCAAAAAAAATGAAGTTATGACCAAGGGAACGCGGTATTGCTTTTCCCAGGTTGAATTTGAAAGCCTGGGAAAAGTATTCCGGTCCCTGTGGGAGCACCGGCAAAAAAAGGGGGACAACGGCTTTGCCGGGGTAACCCGGAAAATTTATGAGATCACCGGCGGGGAAGAAAAGGCCGCCGCCGAAAGCGTTAAAGACGCGGAAAGGGAAATTACCGGCATCCTCAAAATGGACTTTACGCAGTTTACCAGCGCGGTCCTTCTGCCCCAGGGCAAATTCGATCAGTTCCTGAACGCGGAAAAGAAAGTCCGTTCCGGGATTCTGGAAAAGATTACCGGGGCCCAGGATTATTCTAAAATAGGCGCGGCGGTACATAAACGGAAAGCAGAAGAAGATCACCGGCTGGAACTTTTTAAGGCCGCCGCCGGCGAAGTGCGTACTTTAAGCGCGGAAGAAGAGGAAGAGACATCCCTGCGCGTGGAGGAACAAAACAGGCTGGCGGCGGAAAAAAGCAAAACCCTCCGGGAATGTGAACAAAAACTGGCCGGGTGTAAAAAGCATGAAGCGCTGCAGGCGGAAACGGCGGCGCTGCGGAAAACGCTGGAAGCACTCAAGAAGGAAGAATCGGACCAGGCCTCGGAATTCGCCATGCTGGAAACCGCGAAGAAAGCAAACGAACTTTCCCCTGTGGTTACGGATTGGGAGCGGTGCGTAAAAGATAAAGCCCGCCTGGACGCGGAAACCGCGGCGGTACAAAAAGATTTGGCGGACCTGGCAAAAAAAGAAGCGGACCTAACGCCCCTGCTGGCAGGGGCGGAAGTAAAGCGAAACCGGGCGGAGGAACAGTATAACGCTTCGGAGCCCCTGTTGAAAATACTGCGGACCCTTAGCTTTGAACTGCAGCTGAAACGGCACGGCAAAACGCAAAAAACGGCGGAACTCAGCCGGGCCGAAGCGGCGGCCGCGGAACAGGACCGGGGACTGGCCGAAACAAAAGCCGGC
>JAISDG010000066.1 GCA_031265015.1 Spirochaetaceae bacterium
GGGGGATTTAAAGTGAATGCGTTTAAAGTGAGGGCCCTGATGCCCCTCTGGGTACTCCTCGTTGCCGCTTCCGCGGGAGCCCTGGACGCCGGCCTCGCGGTAAGCCAGGAGGCGAAGGCTTCCAGCGAAGCCTCCGCCGGTAGTTCCGCCTCCGGAAACGGGGACCCGGTCTTTTTCTACAGCCCCGTATTCGCTCCCTGGGTTTCCGGCGTCCCGGGCCGGAGCGTCAGCTTCTATCTCTCCGGCAGCGTCACCCTGGAATACGAAGAAGATTCCTGGCGGACCCCTCTGGCGCTTCCCGAACTGACCCGGACGGAGCTTACCTGGCTTCCTTCCCCCGCCGTCTCCTTTACCCTGGGACGGCAGCATTTTGCCGACCCTTCCGCCCTGGCCGCTTCGGGACTGTTCGACGGCCTCAGCGCCGCCTTCGCCGCCGGGGGCGGCCGTTTTACGGCGGGGGCCTATTATACGGGGCTCCTCTACAAACATACCGCCGACATCCTTATGACGGACCGGGACCGGGCGGAACACGGGGAGCCCTTTTCCCTGGACGAAGGGTACTTCGCCTCCCGCCGGCTGCTGGTTTCCCTCCAGTGGGAACATCCCGGCCCGGGCCCCGCTTCCTCCCTGGCCCTGGGCCTCCTGGGCCAGGGGGACCTTAACGGCGGGGAGAGCGGCGGACGCCTTCACAGCCAGTACCTTTCGGTCCGGTACGGCCTCCGGCTGCCCAAAGACCTCAGCCTGGAAGGGGCCGCCGTCCTGGGGGCCGGCGAAACCGGCGGGGACATGACGCTGTTTTTTGCCGCCTCCCTGGGGTTTGGCTGGGACCTTCCCGGTTCCCCGGACGATACCTTGAGCCTTCGGGGGGTCTATTCCTCCCCCCGGACCGGGGACCGGCTTGATTCCTTTGTCCCGGTAAACGCCCTGCCCCAGGGGCAGGTCTTTACCCCGGCCATCGGGGGCGTTTCCGCCGTTAAACTGGGCTATACCCTGCGGCCCCTGCGCACCCTGTCCCTGGGGGCGGAGGGATCCTATTTTATCCGGACCGATACCGAAACCTTCCGGGACACCCGGAACACGCTTACGGAGGGATACTTTTTGGGCGGGGAATTGTTCGGCGCCGGGTCCTGGACGCCCCTGCCGGATCTGGCCCTCACCTTCGGAGGCGGGGCCTTTTTCCCCCGGCTGGGGAACGCCTTCGCTTCGGACGCGGAGATCCGCTGGAAAACGGCCCTGCGGCTTATTCTGTCATTGTAGGAGGATTCCATGAAAACCTTAAAAGCTTTGTTTACGCCAAAAACCCTCTGGTTCCCGGCGGCCCTATTCTGCGCCGCGGCCCTGTCCGCCCAGAGCCCCCGGGCCGTTATCCAGGAAGTCCGGGGGACGGTAGAGATCAAGCGGCCCGGCGCTTCGGCCTGGGCTCCCGCGGCGGCGGGGCAGGAACTAAGCCAGGACACCCACATATCCACGGGCTTCAAAAGCTCCGCCCTTATCCGGCTGGGGAACTCGACCCTGACGGTCCAGCCCCTGACCCGGCTCTCCCTGGCGGAGATCCGGGCCGCGGACGCCGGCCGGGTAAGCGTCCAGCTCCAGGCCGGGCGGATCCGGGCCGACGTAAAGCCCCCGGCGGAAGGGCCGGTACAGTTTACCGTCAGAAGCCCCACGGCTACCGCTTCGGTCCGGGGGACGGTTTTTGAGTTCGACACGGTAAACCTGACGGTGGATGAGGGAACGGTAGGATTTTCCGGCCCCGACGGCGCCGTGGTGTACGTCCGGGCGGGACAGAGCAGTTCCCCCGATCCCATTACCGGCAGGGCGGCGGCCCCGGTAGGAACCGCGGAGGCCCAGGCCGCGCCCCTTCCGGCGGGGACGGAAACGATAGCCGTTTCCGTCGATGTCATCCCCGGCCCCGCCTCCTCCGAAGTCCGGATCGGCGTCTCCTGGGATTAGGGAACAGGCCGGGCCGGGGGAACGGTTTCCCGGACAGGGACACGATGCCGCTCCTCCCGGAAAAGCCGGGACGATGGTTCCCCGGGGCTTCTGTACCTGCGGCGGCAGCGTGAGTATACTTAAAGCTGATGAAGATTAACCGGAACCTGAAGTATTCCCTGGTGCTCTCCGGCGGCGGGGCCAGAGGGCTGGTCCATGCGGGGGTTCTCTGCGCGATGGAAGAGGCGGGCTATCCGCCGCCCTCGCTGATTGCGGGAACTTCCATGGGGGCCATCATAGGGGGGCTCTACGCTTCGGGGATGAAGAGCCAGGCGATTAAGCGCTACGTGCTGGACGAACTGGACATCGGTGATTTTATGGAAAGCCCGGTATTCAGGATGGACGGCCCCCTGGGAAAAATTTTTCAGACCGGGCAGATCATCGGGAACGTCACCACCAGGCTTGGCATTGATTCGGGAACCAGGATATTACGGCTCCTGGAAAAATTAACGGGATTCAAAAAAATCGAGGACTGCGAGATTCCTTTTTTATGTAACGCCGTGGATTTAAGCGCCGGCAGGGAAGTGATCTTCCGCTCCGGATCCCTGGCCCGGGCGGTCAGGGCGTCCATGTCCTTCCCGTTCTTTTTTGAACCCCTGATAGACGGAGACCTGTGCCTGGTGGACGGCGGCGTAACGGACAACATGCCGGTCAAATCCGCCCGGGAAGCGGGCCGGGAACTGGGAATCAAAAATATGCTGGTGGTGGATACCCGGCGCTGGCGGAACCTTCCCGCCGATTCCTTTAAAAGCAGCCTCTCCGTGGTGATGCGCTGTTTTGAAGCGATGGTTCACGTATCGGAAACCGAGGAACGGAACGGAGAAACAGCGGCCCCGCCGAATCTGGTACTGCACGCGGCGGATAAAACATCGGTCTTTGATTTTCCCCGCAAGCGGGAACTCCTGCGGCTGGGAGAAGCGGCGGTCCACCGGAGCGCGGCCGAACTGGAAGCTTTTTTCGGCGCCGGTCTCAAGGCCGCCCTGTCCCGCCGTCATTCCGGCAGCTGCGGCATTCAAAGCGATACGTATTTTTAGGAGACTATATGCCAAACCTGGGTAAAAGCATCGACGCCCTTATGGAATCGTACAACAGATACGGCCTGGTGAATCCCGCGGGAGAAGCCAACCTTCCTTCCAAAAAAAGCATAGAAGGGATACTCCGGGAGCTTACCGAACTGGCGCTGCCGGGTTTCGGCGAAATGGAAGCGCTGGATCACGACAACCTCTTTCTGGTTACCGCCGAGCGGGTTAACCGGACGGCGCGGAATCTGGAACGGGAAGTGGAGAAAAGCGTGGCCTTCGGCTTTAGGGAAAGCACCCGGCCTGACCATGCTTGTGCCGGCCAGGCCCCGGCCTGCGGGGCGGACGAGCCGCCCTTCCGGGGCTGCCATGCCGCGGCGGAACTTTTGGTCGCGGATTTTTTTGAGGAGCTCCCCTCGATACGGAAAATGCTGGACCTGGATGTCCGCGCCGCCTTTGGGGGAGACCCGGCGGCAAAAAGCCTGGAAGAGGTGATCCTTTCCTATCCGGGACTGGAGGCGATTACCGTTCACCGGCTGGCCCACTTTTTCTGGATCCGGGAAGTGCCCCTGATTCCCCGGATGATGAGCGAAATCATCCATCACAGAACGGGCATCGACATACACCCCGGCGCGGAAATCGGCGAATCCTTTTTTATTGATCATGGTACCGGGGTGGTGATAGGGGAAACCACCGTAATCGGAAAGAACGTTAAACTGTACCAGGGGGTAACCCTGGGGGCTCTTTCGGTCAAGAAGGAACTGGCGGGCAAAAAACGGCATCCCACCATAGAAGAGGACGTTACAATTTATTCGGGAGCTACAATCCTGGGGGATACGGTCATAGGCCGGGGTTCGGTTATCGGGGGCAATGTGTGGATCACCAAGGCGGTAGCTCCCTATTCCACCGTATATGTGGACAGCGGCAATCAGGTGCTGGAAAAGCGGTAAGGGGCCTTTCTTCGGAAAATCGAACAAAAAACCGATCCATAAACTGATCCATCTTCAGGTGATAAACCAGAGGGCATAAGATACCGGTAAAGGTTTTTTCGCCGTCCCGCGGCGGCTAAAACGGCGTGAGTTTCGCGCCTTAATTCCAAAGCCGGGCGGACTTTAAGCGCAGGAGGAAGCGCTTTCGGTTTTCCGAAGCGCTCCCGGCGCGGGCGATTTTTTTAAGGACAAGTCATGGAGAAAAAATTCTGGCGCATCGGTGTCAAGTATGTGGATCTTGATTTTACCGCCATGGATTTTGAAACCGGCAGCGGTTACCGGAATTCGGTCTGCCAGGTCGGACTCGTAAAAGTAGTAAACGGCGCCATCGTCGAAACCTACTCAAGCCTTATAAAGCCGCCAAACAATTTTATTCGGAATGATTTTACCGCTATCCACGGTATAAGCCCCGAAGACACAAAATACGCGCCCGTTTTTGCCGAAAGTTATCCCCGCTGGAAACACCTGGTGGAAAATCAACCCCTGGTTGCCCATAACATGAAGTTTGACTATAACTGCCTTGGCGCCTGCCTCAGGGATTTTTGCGATCTCCATATGACATTCAAAACCTACTGTACCATGAAGATATGGCGCGGCGCTTTTGAAAACGCGCGGCTTTCCACCTGCTGTAAGGAAAGCGGCATAGAACTGACCCATCATCACAACGCGCTGGCGGATGCCGAAGCCTGCGCCAGACTGTTTATCCTGGCGGTTAATTCGGGCAGAGATTTAAGGGAGTAAATACTATGACGGCATTTTCAGTAAATCATTAATGCCGGCGGGCAATAAACGCAAAGGAGAGAAGAAAATGAAGTGTAAGTATTGTGGAAATGAGGTAAAAAACAATGGTATTTACCTGAATGCCCC